>VGYL01000027.1 GCA_016872975.1 Planctomycetota bacterium | reverse complement strand
ACGAGAAGGTCAAGCCGATCATCGACGAGCTGGACAAGCCCGTCGGCCAGGTCCTGATCAAGGTCCTGTTCGCCGAGTTGACCCACAGCAACAACGTGGACTGGGGTGTGGAGTTCTCCATGCTGAACCTCCGCTCCGGCGGCAACTTCACGCAAACCAGCACCGCGTTCCCGCCGGTGCAGACCAGCGGTCTGACCGTGCGAACGCTGCAGGGCGATATCGACATTACGGTACGCGCCCTACAGGAGACCGGCCGGCTGAACGTCCTGTCGCGGCCGTATGTCATGACGCGCAACAACCAGATGGCCACCATCACCGTCGCCGAAGAAGTGCCGATCGCCACCGGGACCACGACCCAGGGGACGATCGGCAGCACGACGACGTTCACGTATCGGGACGACATCGGTATCGTGCTCCAGGTCACGCCGTCGGTCAATCCGGATGGGCTGGTCAACATGACGGTCATTCCCAGCATTACCACGCGCACGGGCGAGACGGTGCAGATTTCCGAGAGTCTCTTCCCGGAGGTCTTCGCCACCCGGTCCGCCAGCACGAAGGTGGCGGTCCAGGACGGCCAGACCATTGTCATCGGCGGCCTCATCGAGGACCAGATCAAGGACACCGTCAAAAAAGTGCCCTTGCTGGGCGATATCCCGATCGCGGGCAACCTGTTCCGGCGGCAGATCAAGTCCAATTCCAAGACCGAGCTGCTGATCTTCCTGACGCCGCACGTGGCCAAGGAGCCGGAGGCCCTGACCGCGATCTCCGAGGGTGAGGAACGCCGCAGCAGCCTCCATACGGACTCCGCCGCCGCCGAGATCTATCGCCGCCACATGGAGGGCATGCGCAACCGCAACGCCGCCCAGGATGGGGTGGAATAGAAAGGAAACCGCCTCAACGGACCTGAAGGACCCAAAGGAGGGCTCGGCATCGGCCCGTCCCTTGGGTCCTTCGGGTCCCTGCGAGGATGTGTCAGAACCCAGCTCAGCAATGGGTGGCAGCGGCAAGCGGAGTATTCGGAGCTTGCCGATGATTTGGTCCATCCGCCATCGGCAAGACCTGCGCAAAGCCTACGGCCTTGCCGCTGCCACCCGCCGTCCCTTGGGTTCTTGAGAGGGTGTGTCAGAAGTGGCTCGGGCATGGTTCCCAAACGCGATGAATCGCGTTTGGGCTCCCCATCCTGCCCGTGGGGTTTTGTGGCATCGGCATCCTGCCGATGATTCACGGGCTCCAAGCCTCACTGTTACGCACATCTGTCCCTTGTTGTAGAGGGTGGCATCGCCAAAGGCTCTACCTTTGACGATGGTTGAGGCCCTCGACGATGCCTCGACCGCACGCGAGAAAGCCATCGTCACGGCCTCAGAGACGGTGTGTGAAAAGGGTGGCATCGTCAAGGCCGGTAGGCCTTGGCGATGGTCCGGCGCACGGGAAATCCGCCATCGCCAAGCTCCGAAGACTCCGCTTGACGATGCCACCCAGAGACGGCTGGCTTCTCACGCACCCTCTCAGGCCTTGGCGATGCCACCCAGGATACAGGCACCTCACGCGAATCGCTGGCGTGACGGTCTTGCAGACCGCTCACTTGGCGCCGGGCGACGCCTGGATGACGCGGATGTCGTCGATATAGAGCTGGCCGGCGCCGCCGGGCGCGGGGCTGTCTTTCTCGCCCACGCGGAAGAAGATCCTCCGGATGCGGGCGGCGTTGACGCCGGTGAAGTCCGCCAGCGGGATCTTCCACTCGGTCCACTTGGCCGTGGTGATCGCCGCCGCCTCGGGACAGGCGACCAGGGCCGTGCGCCGTGTGGCGTCCTCCAGCCCGACGTACAGCTTCGCGGGACCATTGCTCGGCTTGCCCCGGACGTAGAGGACCAGCAGGCTGACGCCGTTGACCGAGAAGTCCCGCACGGGGGCGAATTCCCGCTCCGCCTCGCTGTAGAAAGGCGTTTTCACGTTGTTGTAGTCCAGGGGCATGGCCTGCTTGCCGCTGTAGACAACCGTCCGCTCGGCGAAGGGGGCGGTGGTGTGCCCGACCGTCGAGCCGGTGTTGTTGGTCCAGCCGTCGATCCACGTCTCGTAGATGCGCTTGCCTTCGTCGTCCGTGTAGCTCTCGAAATCGTCCACGGGCAGGCACGTGGTGAAGGTCCAGACCGCGCCCGTCCGTGCGGGCCCGCCAAGGACGATCTCATCGACCCGCCAGTAGTAGGTCGTGGCCGGCTCCAGGGCGCTCGGGGTGAAAGTGGTCTCGGTGCGCTCGCCCTTGTCCGCGGCGGCGGCGCCCTGGGCGACCGCGTCGCGGTTGTCGCTGAGGTACAGACGATGCTTGATGGCCGCCTGCCCCGGCAGCCAGATCAGGGCCCCCGTGGGCGAGGCATCCAGGGCTCCATCGGCCGGGGTGGGCCGGTAGGCCGTCAGGGCCTGCGTCGTGAAGCTCCAGACAAGCCCCGTGTGCACGGTGACACCGTCGGCCTCGATCTCATCGACGCGCCAGTAGTAGGTGACGCCGGGCTCCAGGGGGGGTATGTGCCAGTACATTGCCACCGGCTGGCGGGGCCCCACGAGGTCCGCCGGGCCGAGATCGGGGGTCTTGCCCAGGTACACGTCGTGAAGGATCGCATTGCGGCTGCCCTTCCAGCGAAACAGGGGCGTCATGACCGCGAAGGCCCCGTCGGCCGGCTCGGGTTGGGCCGCCAGACCGGGATCGGAAAGGGCGCCCAGCCCATACTTGATGGCCGCGGCGAGCAGGGCGTACGCATTCTCATGCCACAGGAGGTACGACTGCTCGTCCAGTCCCAGGCCGATGCGGATGTTCGCGGCAACCTGCGGGCTGCCGTCCGCCGGCGCCACGGCCAGCGTCGCGCCTTTATCGTACACGAAAAGGACATCATAGGTCACACCGCCGGACACCTTGCCCCGGGCGATCACGATGGCGTCTTTGCCGGCGGCGCCGTTGCCGAAGCGGGCCGCGCCCCGCGTGCCCGTAAGGGCGGTGAAGACCGGCACGCTGCCGCTGAGGCCCGCCGCCAACGGATGCCAGGGCGCCACGATCTCCACGTTGGGCGTGGCCGCCTCCGACCCACCGCCGGGGCTGCTGGTCAGACCCATCTCGTCCCAGGCCCAGGACTCCGTGACGACCATGGGCGTGTCGATGGCGGTGATCTTGTTGCGGACGTTGGCCGAGCCGACGGATTCCGAGATGAAGACCAGGTCCGCCTTGGCCGCCGCGGCGCGCATCACGGCCTCGCCGTCGTTGTCATCCATATACGTGACGGTGTGGCCCATCTTCTCGATGAACGCCTTGAGGGCATCATCCCCCGGCTTGTGGTTCGCGTCCATCGAGGAGAGGAACAGAATGTCCGCCGCCTGAGCCGCCCCGGCCCAGAAACCCAGCGCCACGAGGAGTACGAGCAGGGATGCAAAGTATTTTCCGGTCAACATGGTCCTGTCCTCCCAAGAGGTTTCACCTCTATTTTCGTTCGGGGCTGCGGAGCGCCACGGCGTCGCGGCCGCCGAATTGCACGCGTGGATATGTTCCGCGGCGCCCGCGGAAGCACGCCGGACAAAAGATCCTCCTGATGACATCCTTTTTACCAAATCGCAGGCCCTCGCTGCAACAGAATTCCCTCCAAAGACCCTTGGCATGCACCGACTCTACCGCATGGAGCTGCCTGCGAGCAACCGAAAGCCGCAAGATGGCGGCCACCGCCCATAGACGCTCACTCCCGGCCACCATGATTATGCCGTCTGGAGGCGAGCAGGGTAAGTTGTGGGACCAAAGGCAGGCAGCGACTCGGCGTGTGTGTATACACGCTCAGGAATCGGTGCAAGAATACTAAGCGACCAAGACAAGGCTGAGTTGCTGGAGGGAACGGTCGACACCATCCTGAGCGACATGACCGTTCCGCTGTGGGAGGATGAATGATCGAATATCCTGAAGGAGCGAGATCGCCGTGCGGTTTCATCACAAGCTTGTCTGGATCCATCTATTTCCCAATGGTAACGGGCGTCACGCCAGACTCATGGCAGATGTCTTGGCGAAGAGAGTCGTGAGCCGTCCGCCGTTTTCATGGGGAGGAGGTCCTCTTGAGAAAGCGGGCGAGATGAGGAGGAAATACCTCGAGGCTCTGCACGAAGCAGACCACCACGAATGCGCTCCCCTGTTGAGCTTCGCCAGATCATAGAACGGCCGGCGGGGTCAGTCGTCGGGATCGGCGGCTTTGTTCTTGGCTTTCTTCTTGCCTTTGGCTGTCGAGGCCTTGCCCTGTCGTTGGAGGGAGGCTTGCTCCACGCTGCGCATGTAGGCTTCCAGCACCTGGGGATTGTCCCGGCGGCGGAATGCCTCGAGGCAGTGGTCGCGCGTCTGGACCATCCAGTCTTCGAGAGTCCGGCGCAACTGGTCGATCTGGGGCCGGTACTGCGGATCGCCGATCAGGTTGTGCAGGGCATCCGGGTCCTTTTCGCAGTCGTAGAACTCCTCCACTGCGCGATAGTCGAAGACCCGCAGCCGCGCCGCCATCGCCGGGTCGCTCGCGGCCAGCCGCTGCATTTCCCGGTAGGTCTCCATGCCTTGCGTGGCCGTGCGGAATCTTCGCTCGCCGGTGGCCCAGGGATTGAAGATATAGCAGTACTTCTGTGTCTCCACGGCGCGCATCGGGTGCCGGGCGCCGCCGGAGTTTTCGTTGTACTCCTTGATTACGTACTCGCGGCCTTCCTGCGCCTGGCCGAGGAGCAGGGGCAGGAAGGAGCGTCCCTGCATGCCCGCCGGCCGACGGATGCCGGCGATGTCGAGGACGGTGGGCGCGAAGTCGATGGCCGAGATCATGTGCGTCGCGTCCACCGTGCCCGGCTTGACCCGCCCCGGCCAGCGCACGATCCAGGGCGTGCGCGTGCTGTGGTGGTAGACGTTCGTCTTGGCGAAGGGGAAGGGCATGCCGTGATCGGAGAGGAACAGGACGACGGTGTCGTCCGCCGTGCCGCTGTCCTGCAGGGCCTTGAGCGTCGCGGCGACACAGTCGTCCGCCCGCCGGACCGAGGAGTAATAGTGGGCCAGCTCCTTGCGGGTCGCCGGCGTATCCGGCAGAAAGCCCGGCACGGCGATCTCCTGGGCCGTGAAGACCCGCGACGGCTTGTTCGGGTCGGCCACCTCCGTCAGGCCCTTGCCGAGCCCGTAGAACGGCGTGTGCGGGTCGATGATGTTGACCAGCAGGTAGAAGGGCTTGTCCACCTGCCGGGCCGCGGCAATCGCGTCGTGGGTGAACCGGTAGAAGAACTCCGTGTTCCCCTTGCCGGCCTGTGCCTCCTGTTTCAGGTCCATGACCATGTCCCAGGGATAGGGCTGGTAGGGCGTGGAATGGGCCACTTTGCCCTTGATGCCGACAAAATACCCTTGCTGCTTCAGGAGGTCCGGCAGGATGGGGAAGTCAGGCCTGACCTGATAGAACCCTTCCACGCCGCTGGTGTGCGGGTATCGGCCCGTCTGCATCACGTTCCGCGAAGGCACGCAATTGGCCACCTGCACGTGCGCGTAGGTGAACCGGACCCCTTCTCCGGCCAGATGGTCCAGGACGGGCGTGGTGCCCTCGACTTGGCAGCCGAAGACGCCCACCGAATCGCAGCTCATATCATCGGCGGTGATCAGCAGGATATTCGGCCGTGTCCCGGCCGGCTCCTGCGCCGCCTGCACCCACGGAATCATCGGACCGGCCGTGACACCGACCGCCATACGCAGAAAGTCGCGACGTTGCATGGACCTGCTCCTGCTTTCCCCTTTTGCCTTGTCCCTTTTGCCTTTTGCCCTTCTTCCCTGCTCTTTAGGGCACACCGCTGCAGACACCTCAAGTACCGGAATCGACGTCGATAGTCAAACATAATGCGCCACCGGCTCGATGAGGGAACTCCAAACGCCGCGTGAACGGAGTACTCCCAACGGCAAGTCCCTACCCACGTGCAATTGCCCTGCGATTACGGTAGCCACAGCGCCCGAAACCGGTATAGTGGGGGGCCGTCGGACGGTATCGGTGTGCATGGCACACCCTGCGTGAAAGGAACGATATGGCTGCGAAGGACAATGCCAGGGCCGCGTCGGTCCTGGGGAAAGACGATCTGATCGTCATTGGCGGGGCCGGCGGGTTTATCGGCGGGGCGCTGGCGCGGTATTTCCAGGAGCAGGGGTTCACGCGGATTCGCGCGGTGGACAAGAAACCGCTGCCCGAGTGGTATCAGCGCGTTCCCGGCGTCGAGTGCCTGTGCCTGGACCTGAGCAACGAGAAGAACTGCCGGCGGGTCTGCGAAGGGGTGGTCGAGGTCTACAACCTGGCGGCTGACATGGGCGGCATGGGCTTCATCGAGCGGTTCCGCATCGAGTGCCTCCGCAGCATCCTGATCAATACCCACATGATCGAAGCGGCGTATCGCGCCGGCGCGCAGCGGTACTTCTTCTCCTCGTCCGCCTGTGCGTACAACGTCGAGTTGCAAAAGCGGCCCGACGCGGCGGCGTTGAAGGAGTCGGACGCCTATCCCGCCATGGCCGAGCGCGGCTACGGCTGGGAGAAGCTCGTGAGCGAGATGTTCTGCCAGGAGTATTGGGCGGAGCGAGGGCTGGAGACCCACATCGCCCGTTTCCACAACGTCTACGGCCCCTGCGGCACCTGGGACGGCGGGCGTGAGAAAGCCCCCGCCGCCATCTGCCGCAAGGTGATCGAGGCCAGGGACACCGGCGCCCGGGACATCACCATCTGGGGCGACGGCCGCCAGACCCGCAGCTTCATGTACATCGACGACTGCACGCAGGGCATCGATATGATCATGCACTGCGACGCGCTGATCGCCACGCCGATCAATCTCGGGTCGAGCTTCCTGGTCTCGATCAACGAGCTGGTGTCGCTGGCGGAAGAGATCGGCGGGATCGAGCTCAACCGCCGGTATGATCTGGGGGCCCCCCAGGGTGTCGGCGGGCGCAACAGCGACAATACGTTCATCCGGCAGGTCCTCGGCTGGGAGCCGAGCACGCCCTTGAAAGAGGGCCTGCGCCGGACCTACGCCTGGATCGAGCAGCAGTACCGCGACCGCAAGGCGGGTAAACGCACGATCAGTTGACGGCGCGCCACAAATCCGAAACTCGAATTTCGAAATCCGAAACAAACACGAATGATCAACACTACAAATTCCAAACGACTGCCGAACCGGCGACAGCGCTTCGGTCCTTGGAGTTTTCGATTTTCGGCGGGTGGCATCGCCAAGGCCTCAGGCCTTGACGCTGGCGTTCTCGCGCGCTGTCGAGGCACCGTCGAGGGCATCAACCATCGTCAAAGGCAGAGCCTTTGGCGATGCCACCCTCTACAACAAGGCAAAGACGTGTAGAATGTCGCCCAAGCAACAAGCGATCACGGAGGTGCTCGGCCTGCTTCCCTTCCGGCTCGCTTTGGCGGGCGGGTGGATCGATCAGCCGTTTGTCTCGCGGCATGACCCGGCGCCGCCGGGCTCGATGGTCGTTGTTTGTGTCGAGCCGCAGTTCTGGTTCATGGAGCGCGCCGGCATCTGCATCGGCACCCGCAACATCGCGCGGAAGCTCTGGAACGGCGTCCTGCCGCACCGCGAGCCTGAGCAACTGGTGCAGGAGCTCTACCAAGCGGAGAACCAGGGCAAGGCCGAGCCCTCCGGCTCGCAGGACATGATCGGCCTCGTCTATCCCGGCATCAGCCGGCTGGACTACGATTTCGCCCACCAAGGCGGCATCTTCCCCCGGCACATCGAGTCGAACAACGACCCGCAGGTCGCGGCGTGGCTGGAGAGCGTGATCCAACTGCTTCCCGTCAACCAGCGGCCCGAAGGGTACAATCCGCTGGAAACGAAGAACCTCGACCCCAGTTGGATCCGGCGCCTGGGACGATCGGGCCGGGACTGCTACGACGCTATCGCCGCGAAGGATCTCGCGGCCCTGGGCGCGTCTATGAATGAGTGCATGCGCTGCTGGGAGGCGATCCTGCCCGGCACGATCCGTCACCCCACGATCGGGATCGACCTGTTGGCGCTGCTGCGCTATTACCAAGCCAGATATCCCGGGGCCATGTACTCCGGCTGCGGCGGCGGCTACCTGTACGTCGTCTCCGAGGAGCCGGTACCGGGGGCGTTCCACGTCAAAGTGCGGATCTGAAGGAGGACACGCCCGGGGCGGTCCTCCTTCAGAGGGTGTATGAGAAACCAGCGTTCTCTGGGTGGCATCGTCAAGCGAAGTCTTCGGAGCTTGGCGATGGTGGATTTCCCGTGCGCCGGACCATCGCCAAGGCCTACCGGCCTTGACGCTGCCACCCTTTTCACACACCCTCTCAGATGCCAAATCCGATGCTCGACGCGCACACGACGAAGCGGCGGTCCCGCCGGACCGTCATTTCGCCAGCGCGATATCGTCGATATACAGAATGCCCTTGCCGCCGGCCTTGGGACTGGCCTTGTCGCCGACGCCCAGGCACAGCTTCTTGACCCGGGCCAGGTTCACGCCCGCGAAGTCGCTCAGCGGGATTCTCCACTGCGTCCACTGGGTCCGGGCCGCGAAGGCCGGGTCGGGATGGATCACGGTAGCCGCCTTCTTCGAGGCGTCCTCAAGCCGGACGTACACCGGGACCGAGCCGTTGGCGGAGCGTCCGCGCACGTGGAGGAGCAACGTGGTCGCGCCGTCGGCCGTCCAGTCCTCGGCCGGCGTGAATTCCAACTCGGCCTCGCTGTAGAACGGCGCCTTGATGTTGTTGAAGTCCAGGGGCATCGCCTGCTTGCCGCCGTGTACGACTTTCGTCTCGGCAAACGGGGCGTCCATGTAACCGACCATCGAGCCCGTGGCGTTGGTCCAGCCGTCGATCCAGGCCTCGTAGATGCGCTTGCCCTCGGCGTCCGTGTAGCTTTCGAAGTCGTCCACGGACAAGGTGGTCGTGAAGCTCCAGACCGGACCGGCCTTGATGGACCCGCCGGCAATGGTCTCATCCACGCGCCAGTAGTAGGTCGTCAGACTCTTCAGGCTCGCCGGGGCGAAGGGTATCTCCTTCACGAGGCCCTTGTCCGCGCCGGCCGCCGCTTGAGTGACCGCCTCGCGGCTGTCGCTCAGATAGAGGCGGTGATCGAGAGCCCCGATCGGCAGCTTCCAGGTCAGCGTCGTCGCGACCGGGACGTCGTTGGCCTTGTCCACGGGGGTGGGGTAGTAGGCGGTATCGCCCTGGGCCACGAAGGTCCAGACGTTGCCGGTGTGGACGGTGGTGCCGTCCCTCTCGATCTCGTCCACGCGCCAGTAGTACGTAGTCCCCGGCTGGAAGCCCTGGGCCAAGAAGTACATGGTCATCGGCAGACGCGCCGCTTTCAAATCCGCGGCCGTCAGGTCCGGACTGGTGCCGAGGTAGAGGTCGTGCAGCACCCCGGTCTCGCCCGCGGTCCATTGGAACAGCGGCAGGCTGACCCCCACCGTGCCGTCGGCGGGGGTGGGCTTGTAGGCCTTCACCTTGGGCGGGACCAGGGCCTTGATCTCGTCGCCCGTCAAGGCCCGGTTGTAGATCCGCACGTCGTCCATCGCCCCCACGAACATCCGCGCCAGCCCGCGCTCGTTGTCCAGACATCCCAGCGCCACCCCGAACGAGTCCGTGGGATCGAAGACACTGGCATCGGGCATCGTGCCCAGTTCCTTCCCATCGACCCACAGGGTGATGTCGGTCTTGGACTTGGTGATCGTCGCATGGTGCCAGGTCCCATCCGTGGGGACGCCGGAAACGTAGATATTGGTTCCGCCGCCCGTGCCGAGCGGGAAGCGATGCAGGAAGCGCAGGCGCCCGTCCGCGCCCATCTCCAACAGAATGCCGTGCTGTACCCCCCTGGCATAGGCGGAGATGATGTCCCGCTGTCCCGGCGTGTTCTGGCGGAACCAGACGGCCATCGTGTAGGTGGCCAGCTTGAAGCCGCCGTCGATGAAGACGTAGTCGTCCACGCCGTCGAACAGCAGGCAGCCGCCGTCCACCCCATCCTTGCTCCAGACCGGGTTGCCGAACAGCTCGCCGTCGACGCATTTGCCGCTGGAATCCACCGCCACCGTGCCGGCCCCGTCATCCAGCTTCCACCAGCCGACGAGGTTCGGGTCCGCCGAATTGGCCGGGCACACGCCGCAGGTGCCCAGTACGAGTCCTGTGACGAACAAAATCGTGAGTCTCTTGCGCATGATCGTCCTCCTTCCAAAAGAGAGTACTGATAGAGTTTCGACCCCTTGAAGTTGCTTTTGCCCCTGCCTCCGCAGGAGATCGTTCCCGCGCCGGCGGGAAGCGGATTCCGTGCTCTGGGCGTCGGCCCAATCACTCATTATAGCATTATCGTCCCCGGCCCGGCCAGAGACAACCTCATTGTGGCACAAAAAATCGTCATTTTGTGCAGGACGCAGCCTGCGGCCCACGGGGCTCGTGACCCGTGGCTCGTCGCCCGTGCCACGGGTCACGAACCACGGACCACGCGGCACGGGCCCGGCCCGGCGCCGGCGTTTTGGTCACTGGTGCTCCTACCTGGGTGAGTGCTCATGGCGGTACTGCAGGGGCGTCACGCCCATCGTCTGCTTGAAGTACCGGGCCAGGTTCTTGATGTCGGGACAACCGAGCCGCTGGGCGATCTGGCTCATGGGCAGGTCCGTGCCGACCAGCAGGCGGGCTAACTCATCGACGCGGACCCGCTTGATCTCCTCATGCACGGATCGGCTCAGGGTCCGGGCGAACCGGTCGTACAAACTGCGGCGGGACACGGACACCGCGCCCAGCACATCATCCACCTGGACAGCCTCCACCCGCGCACGGACGTGGATGAACCGCAGGGCCTCCAGCACGTGGCGGTCCGCCACCGCGAACACGTCCGTCGATTGCCGGGTCACGACCCGGCTGGGCCGCACGATGATGTTCCACGGGGCCAGGGCATCGTTCCCTGGTTCGCCCGTGTCGAGGGCGTCCCGCCCTCGTTCTTCCATGGCAAGGGCATCCTGCCCTTGTTGTGTCGCGGGCATCTTGCCCGCGCGTGTCGAAGGCGTCTCGCCTTCGAACTGAGGGCCGGAGGCCTTCGGCGTGCGCGGGCGGGGCGACCGCGACACGGGACCACCCGCGCCACGGAGGCGGTCCAGCGCCTCGCCTCCCATCCACCGGTCCAGAAGAGCGGCCGCCTCGTACCCCGCCTTCTGGGCACTCAGGGCGATGCTGGACAAGGCCGGTGCGGCCAGGTCGCAGACGAGATCGTCGTTGCCCACGCCGACAATGGCGACCTGCTCCGGCACGCGCAGCCCGGCGGCCTTGCACGCCTCCAGCACATCCTGGCCGCGGTCGTCGTTGCAGGCCATCAGGCCCACCGGCTCCGCCACGGACGCGGCGCGGCCGGAGTAGCTCAGGCGCCGCAGCCAGTCGGTGAGGATGCCCTGCTCCTTCTCCCAGGAGTGCGGCGTCCGCGTGCCCGCCTGCTCGTACCCGTAGCAGTGGACCTCGAAGCCCGCGGCGCGGACCGTTTCGGCGAAGCTGCGGCCCCGGCGGCGCGACCAATAGTACATGTCCCCGAAGCCGCAGTAGGCGAAGTGCCGAAACCCGCGCTCGAGCAGGTAGGCCGCCGCCATCCGCCCGATCGCCGCATCGTCCGTCAGGATGTTGGGCAGGCCGGGGACGGGCTCCGTGTACGGCGAAACGACCGTGGGCAACTCCAGCGCGAGCAGCTTGAGCATCTGCTCCCGCTCCCCCTGCTCGCGCAGGACCATGCCGTGCGCGCCGAGGGCCCGCAGTGCCTTGAGCGAATCGTCGGTGCCGCTCGCGCCCCAGTAGAACGGCGCCCGGCGCAGGAACACCCAGGGCCCGTGCGTGCGGCAGTACCGCCCGATCCCGCGCAGGATCGACCGCCCGTACGTGCGGGATGTTTCCATCCACAGGAATACACGGTAGCGGTCCATCGAGGTCCGATGCCCCCTGGCCTGGCCCTTCGTGCCGGAACGCCCGACACGGCGTCCCTACGGAACAGCAGTTGACCGCACCACGCGGAGGTCGTCAACATAAATCGTCCCCCTGCCGCCTGGGACCGGATGGCCGATTTCGCCGACCCCTGATGAACTCGGACGGACACATTCGGCCACCAGACGCCGCGGGCCGATCCTCATCATGGCGTTTTTCACGCGAAAAATTCAGACCGCCAAACTAATATGCATGGCGCTCTGATCCCGGCAACCCTATTGGCGCCCATGAAAACGCGGTTTTCGGCCCGTAGACCGTGGGTCCTTGGCGGTCTGATGGCGGTCTGACCTGGCGCGGCCAAGAACGCGGTTTTTGGGAGCCAGGGACCCTTCCTGTCGGGCGGTCGGCGGGGCCGTCGGAGCCGCCACGGGCAAAAACCGGGGTACTTGGGCTGATTTACGAGGGTCCCCTTGGCGGTCTGATTTGGCGGTCTGACTTTTTGGCCCAAAAACGCCACTCCCAGGCTCGGGTTCGTAGTGGCGTCGTCAGACGCTATCCGGATGAGCCCGGATAGGGTAGAAGGGTGAAGTTGGAAGTGTAAAGTGTAAAGTGTGAAGCCAGATCACGGACTTGCCCATCTTAACACTTGAAACTTCAAACTTGAAACTGCTTCCGCAACATGTCCTTGCGAGCGGAGCGTGGCAACCTCAGGCCACAGGCCGCAACTGCGAACTGTGAACTGACAACTGAGAACTCTCTGCCAGCCGCAGATCATGTCATTGCGAGCGAAGCGCGGCAATCTCCCGATTGCCGCAGATTTCCAGCTTCACACTTGACACTTCCAACTTGGGCTCTTCTCGTACGACACGGATTCACGCGGACGAACACGGATTTCTGGCTGGGAACTGAGAACTGGCAACTGGGAACTGATCTCCAGCCACAGAGGACACCGAGGGCACAGAGCAGACGGAGGACGGCCCATCGAACCTTCTGCGCCGCAAAAAGACGCGCCGCGGCCGGCGGCCGCAACCATAAGGCTACTCGCGCAGAGACGCCAAGACGCGGAGATCGGAACCCGTGGGGTGGGGCTTGCCCCACCGAAGCCCTGAGAACCGGGAACCCTCTGACAGCCGCAGATTATGTCATTGCGAGCGCAGCGCGGCAATCTCCAGATTCCCCCCAGCCCGGACTGCGGCCGGAACCAAGAGGGGTAGAAAAGAAGATGGTGGAAAGGAATATGGGGAGAGCCGAAGAAGGTCTCCTGTTCTTCCGGATTCATTTTCGTTTCTGCCATTTTCCTTTCTGTCATCCTCGGTTCAACAGCTCTTCTTCAGCCGCAGATCATGTCATTGCAGCGGAGCGCGGCAATCTGACTGGGAACTGGCAACTGGGAACTGACAACTGCCTTTTCGACACGGATTTACACGGATCTCCAACTGAGAACCGGC
The DNA here is from genome assembly GCA_016872975.1 of Planctomycetota bacterium. Taxonomy (GTDB): domain Bacteria; phylum Planctomycetota; class Phycisphaerae; order Sedimentisphaerales; family Anaerobacaceae; genus PLanc-01. The sequence continues at coordinate 7,228 of VGYL01000027.1, read as the reverse complement.
AACTGTCAACTGGGAACTGCTTCTGAACCGCGAAATACGCGAACCACGCGAAACATGACTTTTGAGAGACAATCGACGAGGGCCGAGCGACGGCTTCCAACCGCAGATCATGTCATTGCGAGCCCGGCGCGGCAATCTTCCGATTTCCGCCGATTTCCAACTTCACACGGGACACCTCCAACTTGGGGACTTCTCTTCACGACACAGATTTCACGGATTGACACCGATTCCGGACAACCTCCGAGCGACGGGGGCCGAGCGCCGACTTCAAACCGCCGATGAACGCAGAGGAACGCCGATCGGGGCGGATGCCTGCATGTCATTGCGAGCGGAGCGCGGCCATCTCATGCCTCCAACCACGCGGAGCGACGGGAGCCGGGCGACAGCTTCCAACCGCTAACGCTTATATTAAGGGCGGACCCCGCGAAGTGACGGCGCCCGTTATTTGAGCTTGTTACGTATTTCGGTCAGGGTTTCATTCATCCTGAAGAAGACAATGGCGAACTCACAATAAATGCGGACGACCACAGGTCCAAGGACTATCCACGCGATGCCAACAGCGACCTGGATTTCATTCCATGAATCCGAGTACCTGCTGTAGGCACTCTTGATTATAGCGATACCCAACACGACGCACGCAATGACGCCAATCCAGAAGATCACTTGGATCAGTACGGGCGTGATCATGGTTCGGAAAGCCCAGAAGTCGCCGGACGACGGCGATCCCGAGAGCCCAAGACCGATTGGCGGAGTTCCGTCGTTGCCCCCGACGCCCAGCAGGTTGTTGACCTCGTCACTCATTCTCTTGTCTCCTGTTTCTGCTTGACCAGTAGTACCCCAAAGAACACCACCAACGTCAAACTGGGAATGGTACAAAGCATGCGGCCAAACGGATTCCCATAGAGGAAACGCAGTATCCCCTCCATGTTGAGGATTGGTAGCAGGTGCAGCGCAACGCTCCAAATGGCTCCGACGAGACCGACGAGCACGGCTGTTTTCACAGTCATGGTATCTCCTTGCTTTGTTCGCGAGAAGCAGTTGGTCTGACGCATAACATGATGCGGGGAGCTGATCTCGATACGCTTGATAAAACTGGGAATTGCCTGTTCATACGCTTGGTTCCCCACAAGCGGAAATGAGACCTCGTGTCATGGGTAATCCAGAAAGGCTACCTGACACCTTCAGTTCTCCGCGTCGTTCCATAATGAAGCCACGTTTCCTTCTTTGCGTCAGTGCCGCCCCGCCGGCGCCCTGGCCGGTTGGTTCTGGGTCGGAACTGCTTCCTCTTTTGGAAGAGCCAACCGGCACACAGAACCTTCCGGGATGGTCTTGTCACCAATGAACCACTGTGTCACCTGAGCTTTGGATAATTTGCCAAGCCCCTCGAGAATCAGCACCGCGGCCAATTTGGTTTCTGTCTGGCCGAGCACTTCTTGCGTGTCGGGGTCGCGTATGACATCTCCGAGTTTGAAGATCTCGTATTTAGCACCGGGATCCAGATCGCCCCGGTTCAGGTAGATGACATCTTCAGAGAACGCGGCCACCTTGATGGGAAAGAGCGTGTCGATCGTGCTTGCCACCAGCCTGCGTACCAGCTCCTCATAGGCCTCCTGCTGTACCTCCACGGGGATCGTATTGCCGGCGTTCGAAGGGTTGACCTCCACCTTGACCCATTTCGCCCTCTCCCCTCTTGCGGCCAGAATCTTGCCGGTCTTGGTCTCAACGATGCGCAGGTCGGCCCCGACAATGAGCTGCATGGTCCGTCTTTGCCCCATGTTATAGGGTAAGGCCTCGTACCCCATCCGCCCATCCAGCATCGACAAGGAGCCGTACAGGAAGTAGTCGGCCCCCAGAAGCTTCCCGAACTCGACCGATTTGCCGGGATCGGTCAACCCGGCTTGGCTCAGTTGCACTTCGTCGGTCAAGGAGGCAAGCTTCTTTCTCTCCACCACAGAGACCTTCTGTGATTTCGTCAGCGAGGTAATGAACTTGTCGGTTAGCAGAGATGTTTGATACTCGGTGCCCACGGTCACAACGCGGCTGGCGCCGCCGCCGGTGTCGATCACGATCTCTCCCGTCACCGTCGGACTGACGGTGAAATCGAAAACCGCGATCGTGGGTTTCCCTGTCGCACCCAACGCACACGCCGCGAGGCATGGGCCAAGGGCCATGCTTAGTACACATGTCCTGTTCATATTTCTAACCTCCAATGGTACGGTGAACGATGTTCGTTTCACGGAACTGCGGTTGTGTCTTTCGACTCACTTCTTCGGAGGAAGAGGGACCTTCGAGGGCATGGATTCGCATATCTTCATGATCACCTTCTTGGCGATCTCGCTTTGCTGAGGCGTCAGGGCTTCGCCGGCGACACCACCCAAGACGCCTCCGGCAACGCCGCCCAGGACCTTGGACTCCGTGCTGTCCCCCGATACCGCCACACCGGTCCCGGCGCCCAGCACGGCCCCGGCGATTGTAAGTAACCCCTTTCCCGTCCGGCCCGAGCCGCTGCCGATCCAAAGCATGGTTCCCTTCTCGACATTGATCATCTTTGCCGTCATGCTCATTTGCTCGCCGTAGTCCACGTTGATGACCACCACGGCCGAGACGTTCAAGACCCGACCTGCTTTGACCGCATCGGTGGCGCTGGTCACGTCTAAGGTCTGGAATTGTTGCTCCTTGAGGATGCTCTGGATTTGCGTCCTTTCCACGGGCGTGTACCCCCGGCGCAGCAGTTCCATACCGAAATAGTCCGCGATTTGGTTCTTGGCGGTTTCCCCTTCAATCTTGCCGATCACGTCGACCACGGCCACTTCGTTGATCTTGGAGACATCGATGTTCAGTTGCCCCACGCTCTCTCCCGACGCACAGCCGCCGAAAAGAATGGCGGCCGTCGCCACAAGCTCCAGCGCCACAAGAGACCTTGTTCCCTTCATTCTGCTACCCATGACCTGCTCTCCTCAAATGCACTGACGTCTGAAATTTCACTGCTCCGCACGCTCCAAAGCAGATACAATACACGTCTTACTTCTTGCCCGTGGCCGTCTCCTGATCTGTCACGCCATATCGTTTGCGATCTGCCTCTGGCAAGCTCGCCAAGGCCTGTCTTGCCTTGGCAGCGTACTCGCTATCGGGATACTGCCGGATGATCTGCCGACAGAGGTCCACAAGTCTCTTCTTGTTGGCTTCGGCGACCAATCGTCTGTTGGTCTTGCCGACAGACGGTGTGTTCATCGCCCTGCGGGCAGCTTCGGCCTGCTTCCAGAGCTCGGCCGCCTGGGCCTGTTCCTGGGCCGACAATTGGCGGGCCGTTGGTTCTTCCGCCCGCGTTGCGCCCGGGGTGGTTTGTTGCGGGTTAGCTTGAGAAGTTGATGGCACTTCAGTCACCCTGTCAATAGCCGGAGTCTGTAGCCTAGCAGTGTGATCCGCCGCCCCAGTCACAGTTGAGGCGGCAGTTGGCGCTTCAGAGGCGACGGATGCGTGTACCGACTGTGGGATCGTATTCCTATTCCCTCCGACGAGAAAGACGAAACCCTTCGGGAGTGCGTTCGGTTTCTCGACGTTGAGTTGATATCCCAAATAGGGACTTGGATCACGGTATGGGCCCTGCAAGGTGGTTGACGAAGGGGCGTCCTTTGTATACCGGAGCGCGAAATGTAGGTGGACTATGACGTTTTCGTTGGCTGACGTTGCATTCCACCTTTGATTCCCTTGCCACCCAAGGAGAAAACCCTTGGGATACGCTTTTCTGATAGCATCGGGGGTTAGCAGTGCGGGGTTCACATAGGACTCACGACTCTGTTCGCTGGCCATGTGTAGATATATAGTTTCTACCTCCAATTCTGGAACTATCGTCCCGTACTGAGGATCGATGCTGTGCCTGAAGATAAGGCCCTGAACGGTTGTGTTACCCTTGTTTCTTATGATCGCTCTCAGCGTACCGGCGTACGGGAGGTGTATGGGTTTGCCGGGCGGATTCACATCTGTGCCCACGAATCTCCTTGCCGAGTCCCAACCCACTCCGCTCCATACGTCAATACCCAGATGATCTCCCTCCTGATAGCGATAGCCCAACGTGCCTTCGGTAGGAAGGCAAAAAGGTGGCTCCGTGACTGTTAGTTCTGAACGTCCGGAAGGGCCCGATGACGCAACCGTGGTAGGCTGCTGGGGAGCACCTCGCGCGTACTGTGCCGTTACATCCTCATAGAGGAGGGCTGTGCCCATCTTGCCGTTCCACCGATGAATGTGCCCTCCAGCTTGGACGATCTGGCTGAGCTGATACGGTTTGTTACCAGATTGCCTGATGTTCTTATCCGTATCCCAGCCGGGAATCAACCTCGGTGAACCAACATCAACCCGACGACAGAACGCGAACGTGGCAATCTCCGACGGGGGATTCTGCATGAAGCCGTACGCCCGGCCCACATAGTCATACGCCGTCAGCCCATATCCGTTGTACCATGCGACCGGGTAATACCAATTTTCAAGGATGAGCTTGCCAGCAGCCTCGGGAACTTCGTTCTTTGCCCACTTTCTCTCGACAAGAATTCGGACAGAGAGGCGAAGGTTCGTCTTCCAGTTGTCCTTCCAGTCAGCGTATTGTGGAAATGCCGCGGCTTCCTGCTCTGTGACTTGCATCAATCCGAAATCGTTAGTGAGTCCTTTCGCAGGTCTTCCTGTAGCAGGATCAATGTGGACCCATCTGTTTTCGTTCCAGCAGATCGCCTGAATGATGATCGGGGGCACACTGTACTCCAAAGCGAGACGCTCGATTTCCGCGTTGATCTCACTGGGATTGGGATCGCTGATACGTTGCAGCTGTTGGATAATGGGTGCTGCAACGACTACTACCTGTCGCGGACCGTGAATACCCGGCAGGGAACCGCTTTCAGAGTTCCTTTCACAGTTCCATTTCCCGGCACTGTCTACCACATGCAGGCCATAACGGTAGGTGCCCGGCGAAGGCGGAGTGTCAGAGAAGGAGCCCGAGTGCTGCTTTCCAGATATTGGGTGATCCGGGGGTATCTTTCTGAAATCCACACCCGCCGTATCGTCCGCTCGCCATAACTCCACCCGGCTCAAACCTACATCGTCCGCCACGGAATAGGACAGCGTGATCGTTTGGCCCTTTTGAATCTCCGAAGCAGAAGCCGAGAACGCAGTAACATTCGGCGGATTATCAGATGTAACGGGTGGAACGGGTTGTTGAGGAGATAGAACAGACGGTCTTGTCTGGAAATAGAGGGGCTTCGATATCTGGCTCCAATCCGCAGGGCTATGGGCTTGCATGTTCCAGCGATACTTGACGCCCGGCTTCAAGACACCGGCCGGGACAGCATGGGACGTGCTCGCAATTCGCTGCGGGTTGTAGATGATGCGGCTCGTCCCATACGGGTACTCGCTTATGGCCAACGTGTAGCAATCGGCCCCTGGAACGCCGACCCATTGAAAGGTTGGGGTGAGGATGTCAATTGTCGGCCCGGGTTCAGAGGCCATGCCCGGAGCAATCAGGATCGGAGCCGCAGGTGCGGAGAGTTGGGTAGTTGGGGGGGGGGTAGGTAGTTTCTGGAGGAAGGCGTATCTGGTGCAGGTTGAAGAGATGGCCTGGGACCAGGAATTCGGCTGGTAGGCCTCTTTTGCGGCGGCGAATCCCCAGGTGCCGGGCTTGCCAGATATGATCACGTAGCCGCTTGCGTTGGTGGTCTGCGCGAAGCTGCTGCCGGCGCCATCTTGGACAGCCACCCTTACGCCGGGGATCGGCGGACCACTGATGCTGCCCTCGTGAACGTACAGGGTCAAGGTGACGTTCGCAACGGCGGGCGGCGATGAGGCTGTCGCCTGTAGCCCATTCTGAACCGCCCAGCCCGTGTACAATCCTGGGCCGAAGTCCACTCCCCACCAAGTGTAGCCGGTTGCATTTTGCGGGCCGGCAATGACCTTGCCCATGGTTCCCGCAGGCGCCGATCCGGGATAATTGGGGTTCGTGATTTCGGGGTAGTTCGTGCCGGGGCCGGTGCGGACATTGAGGTTGACGACCACCTTGACCGTATCGCCGACGCCAAGGGCCGACGCATCCACCGCCGTCGCGCAGACCAGCGCGGCCACCGCGCACAAGAAAGAAATGCCTTTGCCCTTCATGGTTGTCTCCCTTCCAATACCAACTACTTGGAGCTGCGACCAATTTGTCTACGTCACGGGCACCCGATGCCGAGGCGTCTGGTGTGAATCCTGCCTTCGGCTACCCTATATGAGGCAACATCCGGGCTACGGGTAACGTGTGGGCCAATATTTCCGGGCCACTTGGCACGAAACTATGCGTACAAATCCGTAGCTCTATGCGCTACTGGGCCGGCAGGGTCCAACCATTTTTTCGGGGCGTCAGCTTATAGTCAGTACTTCTACGGGGTATTATTGAGCCCGCCGGGCCGGAGAGTCAAGAAAAAAAATCAAGGACAGACGTTTTTTCTTGACCGACTGGGGCCGCGCGGGGCTCCTGGTTGTTTTTCCCGGTGTCCTCTGGGGCTTGAAGACGTCCCCCGGCCCCCGTCGCTCGTCGCTTGCAGGTTGTTCGGAATCGGCGTTCATCAGCGTTCATCTGCGGTTGGAAGCCGTCGCTCGGAGGGCGGAGGCGGTAGTCGGTTGGTACGCAGTTGACAGTTCTCAGTTGGCAGTTCCCAGTTGATTCCACAGCCGAGGGCGGCTGTTCTACATGCCTTATTCGCATTGCTGCCTGTCGAAATCTTGTTTTCCTGCACAGATTTCCGGGGACGAGGAACGTAAGTCTTTGAAAGACAAAGACCTATGTCTCGCGTCAAGACAGAACTCGCGAAGGCTTTCAGGCACGGGCCGCTCTCCGCTGCCGGCCACCGCGTGTTCTCTGGGGTGACTCGGCAAGGCAGTTTTGAACCACGGAGGGCACGGAGACCGCGGAGATAGAACCAAAGACACGGCGTGGAAGAGACGTGGGACTTTGTGGAGGTTGGCACCGTGCTGCCGAGAGTCCATACCCTCTTTCTCCGTGCCCTCCGTGATCTCCGTGGTTGAGGATCTCTTGGTTCCGGCCGCAAGGTGTGTGAGGAAAGATCCTGGCGGCGTTATGCCGCGGCCCGCTCGGATTTCCAGTAGATATCCCATAAGCCACTGCGGTAAACACAGGCCAAAGCCATCATCGCCTCGGCGTTGGGCTTGTCCCACCGCATCCCGGGTCCTTTGAGCCGGTCGGTCAACGTGC
>VGYL01000026.1 GCA_016872975.1 Planctomycetota bacterium | reverse complement strand
ACGAGCCGACGGTGACCCTGGGGCAGTGGCTCACGATCGACGCCGAGAACGAGTGGTTCCGGCGCCACAAAGAAGCCAACCGCCTGGCTCGCGGCTTCTATCGCGAACCCTATGCCGTACCGGAGGTGACCGTATGACCGGAAGAACCTTGCTCACTTGGATCGTCGTCATCTGCGCCTCTGGCATCGCGGTCTTGACGAGGGCAGCTTCACCTGTGGTGCTCGCGTCATGGTCTGATCAGGCAAGGCCAGGATGGCCTCGCGACGCAAGGGCGGGACGCCCTCGCCACGATGACTCGGCCGCCGGCGTGACGACAACAAACCGCCCGATGCGCGATCGACAGGCGTTCGTCCTGACCGTCGGCCAGACCGAAGGCGACTTGCAGGGCAAGGACGACAAGATCCTCCAGGCGGGCATCGAGTACCTGCACCGCCTGGGCGGCGGCACCCTGCGGATTCTGCCGGGCACGTACACCCTGAACAACGCCCTGCACCTGCGGCCCCATATCACCCTGCACGGGTCGGGAGAAACAACGATCCTGCGGAAGGCCGATGGCGTGGTGACGCCGGTCATGCGGGATTCCGACTGGTTCGAGTACGGCGTGCAAGTGAAGGACCCCGCCGGCTTCGTGCCCGGCGGCGGGATCATGCTTCGCTCCCGGACCGGGCCGGGGGAATGGCAATTCGACGTGCTGCGCGCGACGATCACCGCCATCCGCGGGGAGGTCCTGTTCCTGGACCGGCTGACCCTGAAGAACTTCTGGACCGACAAGGAGGCGACCGCGGCGACGATCTTCCCGCTCCTGACCGCCGAGAACGTGGACGACGTGGCCGTGAAAGACCTCGTGCTCGACGGCAACCGCGACCGGAACCAGCACGTCAACGGCAACTACGCCGGCGCGGTCTTCATCCAGCACTGCAACCGCTGGCGCTTCGAGAACGTCACCGCCCGCAACTACAACGGCGACGGCTTCAGTTTCCAGGTCTGCGACGACATTCAGTTCGACCACTGCCGGGCGATCGACAACGCCGATCTCGGATTCCATCCGGGCAGCGGCTCCCAGCGGCCCGTCTTTCGCCACTGCACGGCGACCGGCAACAGCCAGGGCATCTTCTTCTGCTGGAGCGTCTCCGATGGATTGGCGGAAAACTGCATTTTATCGGAGAACCAACGCTACGGCATCAGCATCGGGCACCGGGACACGGACAACCTCATCCGCCATTGCACGATCGAGCGCAACGCCGAAGTGGGAATCCTGTTTCGCAACGAGAGCCAGGAGTTCCGCGCGGGCCATCGCAACCGGATCGAGAGCTGCACGATCCGTGACAACGGCGCCGCGAAACCGGGCTTCGGGATCGATATCCAGGGTAAGACGCAGGACATCACCATCCGCAGCACGAAGCTGGAGAACACCGCCGGCGGCAACCAGAAGACCGGCATCCGCATCGGCAAAGAGGCCCAGCGCATCGTCCTGCAGGACAACACCTTCGACGGTTGCCCCACGCCGGTCGAGGATCTGCGGAATCGTTGAGCGGTTGTGTTGACGCGGCTCGCGTGTTCGGAGTTCCGCCTTATGAGTTTTGACGAGCAAGTTCGGTAATGTGTAGGGTGGGGCTTGCCCCACCGCTTTCCTTGGGTCCGGCTTCCCGGTGGGGCAAGCCCCACCCTACAAACACACGTTGCCTGGCGCGAGGCACATCGGCGAAACGACGGGTGCGGCGCGATTACCGGTTTTGTCCGTCAAAGTTCATTAGGCGGATCAAACAGCCCGACCTTCCTCTTCTTCCGTGTTCATAGAAGATGGAGCCGGCTGCGCCGGAAGACTCTCAGACCCGCGTAAACGCGGAACTCCAAACGAGCCGCGCAACCGACAGACGCGCGACGATCACTCCGCCGGCACGACCCAGCCGAACTCCCGGTAGCAACGGCGGGATTCGGGCGAGATCAGGAAGTCCATGAAGCGCTCGGCCAGGTCGGGCTGTCTGGCGAACGACAGCATGCCCACGCACGTCCCGCGCAGCACCTGCTGCTCCCGGGGCATGGCGATGATCTCGATACGGTCCGGCTCGAGATGGCCGAAGGTCGTCCAGCCGAAGGCAGCGTCCACCTGCTCGGTCGCCACCGCCTCGACGATGGCGACGCATCCGTTGGCGTGGTACGTGATGTTGTTGCGGATCGGCTCGATCAGGCCCAGCCGGCCGCAGATGTCCTCCCAGAGCCCCTTGAGACAGTCGATCACGGAGACCGCGATGCGCACGCCGGGACGGGCCAGGTCCTGGACCGAACGGATGTTCTTCGGGTTGCCGGCGGGGACAAGAAGCGCCGAGGTGCGATAGCCGATGGTCCGGCGCTGGCGCTTCCGGACGATGCCGCGCACCTCGCCATCGTCGAGCAGGTACTCGGCGCCGCCGATGGCCAGGTCGTGAATGCCCGCTTCCGCGATCTCCAGGAGAAAATCGTCGCCCCCGGTCTCACCGGTGGCCTCTTCGGCCACGGGACGGGCGCAGTGGCGATTGCAGACGCTGATCTCGACGGCGATGCGCGTCGCCTGCTCGAAAAGCTGGGCGGCCTTCTCCAGCGGGGCCGCACAGGCCCGGGCACTGAAAATCCGCACACATCCGTTACTGGGGTGCTGCTGAGTCATTCCTGTCTCCACGGGGGACTGCCTCCGCGCCGGCGGAATGGCCGGTGGCCTGCTCCGGCCGTGCCTGTGGGGGCGTCGGGGAGGCGGTGAACATTCGAACGGCCACAAGGACCAGAAAAACCGCGAACATCTTGCGCAGAACGCCGGCGGGCACACGTGCGGCCAGCTCGGTCCCGACCAGCGTGCCGCCGATCGCTCCCAGGACTATCAGCGCGATCACGAGACCGTTGAGGTCCACCTGGGGGTTGCGCCAGTAGCGCAAGGCCCCGACCAGGGCCATGGGCACCATGACGGCCAACGCCGTGCCTTGGGCCGTCTTCTGCTCAAACTCCAGCAACAGCACCAGGGCCGGAATGACCACCACCCCCGCGCCCAATCCCAGCGTGCCGCTCACGACACCCGCGCAAAGACCCAGGACGATGAAAGCCCACCACTCACCCGGCATTGAGCCAACCACAACATCTCTCCGGCAAGGAAACCACGTTATCCAACCACGCACGCCGGCCGCAGTATAAACCATCGCCCATGAAAATGCTATGGCATTCAACGCTTGAAAGAGGACGGGGGCCTTCATACAATGGCAGTGCTGCCTTCGTTGTTCTACACGTCTTTGGCGTTGTAGGCATGATTACAGGCCCATGAGTGACATCGCCAAGGCCTAAGGCATTGACGATGGTTATCCCGCAGCAGCAAGGCACAGACGTGCAGAACAATGAAGGCGCCGCCCTGGACGATGGTTTGGACCCTCGACGATAGCTGGCCGGCAGATGCCATAGCCCTCGTCAAGGCCCGAGGCCTTGGCGATGCCACCCGGCGTGACCAGCAGAAGACGCGCAGAACAATGAGTTGCGATGCCCCATGGGAATGGGTTTGAAGTAGGCCATGCGATCCATCAAGCTACAGGTCATATTGGGAAGTGCGGCGGTCGTCGCCGTGCTGGGTTTTCTGCTGGTGTGGGCGCCGGGTGCCAACCGGCCGTCGGGGACGGGGCAGCCGCTGGTGCTGTATTGTGCCGCGGGCATGAATCCGCCGGTCGCGGAGATCATAAGGGACTACGAGAATCAGTTCGGCGTGACTGTCGCCGTCCAGTACGGCGGCTCGGGGACCCTGCTGAGCAACCTCCGCGTGGCCAAGACCGGGGACCTGTACCTGGCCGCCGATGCCAGCTTCATCGAGATCGCGCGGGAGCAGGGCCTGATCGCCGAGACGATTCCCCTGGCGACGCTGCGGCCGGTCATCGCCGCCCTGCGCGGCAATCCCAGGAAGATCCAATCGGCAAGAGACCTGCTGCGGGAAGACGTTCGGGTCGCGCTCGGCAGTCCGGATGCAGCCTCGATCGGAAAACAGACGCAGACCGCGATGACCAAGGTTGGGCTGTGGGAGAATCTCAGGCAGGCGGTGCAGACCCGCGGCGTCTTCAAGCCCACAGTCAACGACATCGCCAACGACATCAAGATCGGCACCGTCGATGCCGGCGTAGTCTGGGATGCCGTTGCCAGGCAGTATCCCGAACTGGAGATCGTCGCCCCGCTGACGGACGACCCGGACTTCGTCATGGAAGTGATGGTCGCGGTGCTGCGCAGCAGCCGGCAGCCCACCGAGGCGCTGCGCTTCGCCCGGTACCTGTCCGCCCGGGACAAGGGCCTGGTGGTTTTCACGCGGCATCACTATACGGTGGTCGAGGGCGACGTGTGGGCGCGCGAGCCGCAGATCCTCCTATTCAGCGGCAGCGTCAACCGCCCGGCCATCGAGAGCACGCTCAACGCCTTCGAGCAACGCGAGGGCTGCAAGCTCCTCCGGGTCTACAACGGCTGCGGCATCTTGGTCGCCCAGATGAAGGCCGGGGCCCGGCCGGACGTGTATTTTGCCTGCGACAGCTCGTTCGTGCCGCCGGTGCAGGACCTGTTCCTCAATCCCATGGACGTCTCGGAGATGGAGATCCTGATCGCTGTGCCGAAGGGCAATCCCCGGGGCATTGGGTCGCTGGCGGACCTTGCGAAAGAAGGACTCAAGCTCGGCGTGGCGAACGCCGAGCAGAGCGCCCTCGGCGCCCTGACCGAGCGGATGCTCGAGGCCGCGGGCCTGCTCCGGGGCATCATGGCCAACGTCCGCTCGCAGACCCCGACGGGCGATCTGCTCGTCAACCAATTGCGCGCCGGCGGCCTCGACGCCGTGATCGTCTATGAGGCCAACCTCGCGCAGGTCCGGGAGCATCTGGACTTCGTGCGGATCGATCTGCCCGGCGCCAAGGCGATCCAGCCGTACGCGATCGCCCGGGACTCCCGGTGCAGGCATCTCGCACAACGTCTGCTCGACGCCGTCACCTCGGCCGAGTCGCAGGAGAAATACCGCAAGGCGGGGTTCCGGTGGCTGTACCGTCGGGATTTGTGATTTTTGATTTATGATTTCGGAGTCACCAATCGACAATCAAGAATCGAGAATCGAACTTTCCGCTCCCGATCATCGGGTCCGCAGTGACGCGCCGTTCGTTGTCGGTCTCTGTCTTCTCGGCAGCATCTATGTCCTGCTCATCGCCGGCATGCTGCTGGCGAACCTGTCGTTCACCGCGCCGGGCAACTTCCTGGCGGCCCTGCGCAGTCCGGAGATCCGCTATGCGATTCGGCTGAGTCTGCTGTCGTGCAGCATCACGGCGGTATTGTCGCTGTGGGTCGCGGTGCCCATCGGCTACCTGATGTCGCGCTTCTCGTTTCGCGGCAAGGCGCTGGTCGATGCCCTGCTCGATATCCCCATCGTGCTGCCGCCCCTGGTGATCGGATTGAGCCTGCTGATCCTGTTTCGCACCCCGGTCGGCCAATTCATCGAGCGGTTCATTCCGATGACCTACGCGGTGCCCGGGATCATCCTGGCGCAATGGATGGTCGGCTGCGCGTTCGCGGTGCGCACGATGCGCACGACCTTCGATCAGATCAATCCCCGCCAGGAGCAGGTGGCGCTGACGCTGGGCTGCTCGCGCAGCGAGGCGTTCTGGCAGATCGTCCTGCCGCAGGCGCGGCGCGGCCTGCTGGCGGCCGGGACGCTGGCCTGGGCCCGCGCCCTCGGCGAGTTCGGACCGATCCTGATCTTCTCCGGCGCGACCCGCCTGCGGACCGAGGTAATGCCGACGAGCGTGTTCCTGGAGTTGAGCGTGGGCAATATCGAGGCCGCGGTGGCGGTCTCGCTCCTGATGGTGATCGCGGCGGTAGTAGTCCTGCTGTTGGTCCGCGTGTTCGGCCGACCGACCGCGTGGTGAGGAGAAATTCCAAATTCCAAGCACCAAATTCCAAACAAATTCCAATGTTCAAAATCTCAAACAGGTCCTCGCGAGCGAAGCGACGTAATCCGCTCTTCGGCCTGGTTCAGAACCTGGTAACAGTCTTGGCGGATGGGCGCGCCCAGGCCGTTCGTAGTGACGCCGCAAGGCGTTCTCTTCAGAACATGCCCTTGCGGGCACACTACAAACGAAGAGATGCCCTTGCGGACACACTACCAACACCAGCGGCGCTGGGTGCTGCCATCCGTTGGACGTTGTCGGGGTGTTACCCTGATCTGGGCGAATTTGAACCAGGCCCGCTTTTCCAATTGCGCGGGTTGAGATTGCTTCGTCGCTGCGCTCCTCCTGAGAAACTGGCGGTTTGGGTGCCATGTCTACGGCTTTGCGTAGATATGCCTACGAGGCGTAGGCATGGCACCCTGGAACGGTGGGTTTCTTTCTCCTACCCGCCGCGAGGCGGCTTCGCGACTCGCAAGGACATGATGGGGACACGAAGGGCGTCAGCGTTTCGGTCATTGGTGCTTGGGATTTTGGATTTGTTTGAGATTTGGTGCTTGGAATTTGGAGCTTCTGTCTCAGCCGCACCTGGAGTCCCGGAGATGGGGAAATGATCGTTCTGGAAAATGTGGCGGTTCGCGCAGGCACGTTTGGCCTTTCGGGTATTTCCCTGGAGATTCCCGCGGGGCACTATGGCGTCCTGATGGGTCGCACCGCCTGCGGCAAGACGACGATCCTGGAGACCCTCTGCGGCCTCAAGCCCGTCCGCGCCGGGCGGATCTTCCTCGACGGCCGGGAGGCCACGCACCTCAAGGCCGCCGAACGCGGCATCGGCTACGTCCCCCAGGATGGAGCGCTGTTTTCCACCATGACCGTCCGGCGGCACTTGTCCTTTGCGTTGGAGATCCGCAGGGCGCCCCGGGAGGCAATCGACGCACGCGTGATCGAGCTGGCCCGGCTGCTCGGCCTCGAGGGGCTTCTCGACCGAGAGCCGGCCGGTCTCAGCGGCGGCGAGCAGCAGCGGGTCGCTTTGGGCCGGGCGCTATCGGCCCGGCCGAAGATTCTCTGCCTGGACGAACCCCTGGGCTGCCTGGACGAGGACACGCACGACGAGATCTGCACGCTGCTGCAGCGCGTCTGCCGGGAGCTGGCGGTCACCACGCTGCACGTCACGCACAGCATGAACGAGGCCAGACGGCTGGCCGACTGCATCTTTCGCATCGAAAACGGTGCGATCGCCCGCGTGGCGGGCTGAGCATGGGAGGACGCGAAGGTAAGAAGGTGAGAAGGCAGGAAGGTAGGAAGGTGAGAGGCTCCGCGCTCCTTGCGTTTCTGCCTTCCGGACAGGGTTAGATGGCGGCGATCCTCATAGCGAACGAGAGGGCCAACTGGGGCCTGGGCCGACGGGTGGTCGGGCAGGCCGCCGAGTTCCTGCGCCGGCAGGGACTGCCCTTGTCGATACGGACGACCGAGTATCCCGGCCATGCCCGAGAGCTTGCGGCGGCGGCGGCGGCGCAGAACCTCGACACGGTCGTCGTCAGCGGGGGTGACGGCACGGTCAACGAAGTGGTCGATGGGCTCGTATCAGCAGGGGCCGGTCATACCCCGCGCCTGGGCCTGATCCCGGCGGGCTCGTCGAACGATCTGTCCAAGAGCCTGGGAATACCGCAGGCCGTGTCGGAGGCGTGTCGGGTGATTCTGGCGGGAAGAACCAGGGCGCTGGACGTGGGACAGGCGCAGGAGCGCTGCTTCTGCTCGGCCTCCTGTCTCGGGTATTTTGCCCAGGTCGCCGCCCGGAGCCTGGAGGGAAAGAGGCGCCGGGGCTCGCTGCGCTATGTGGCGCCGGCGCTGGGCGTGATTCGGGAAATGGCGGGCGGGTGGGAGATGACGGTGCGGGCCGACGGGAGAGTGTTCCAGGGCGCCTATGCGGTGCTTCTGGTGGGCAACGCGCCACGCTTCGGCGGGCTGACCATGCTGCCCGGCGCCCGGCCGGATGACGGCATGCTGGATTGCCTCCTGATCGAGATGGTGGGCAAGTGGGAGGCCCTGCAAATGATCCCGCTGGTCTACCGCCAGGCGCTGGAACGCCACCGCAAGGCCATCCGCTTCCAGGCTGCTTCGGTCTCCGTGACTCTCAATCGCGCGACGCAGGTCTGCTGCGACGGCGAGATGGTCCCGGGATCAGTCGTGAGCCTTGACTACCGCCTGCTGCCGCGGCGGTTGCCGGTCTTCTGCTGAGCGGGTCGCCCGCGTGCCCCGCCGTCTTCGGGCCGCGATCCGCAGGTTCAAAACGAGCCACTGGCGCAAGTTGGGAAACGTATACACCTTTCCCAAACTCTGCAGCGGCGTGGGCTGGAAACTCGGGTCCGCCACCTTCTTGAGGGCCGCATACAGCATGTCTTCGTCTTCCTGCCGGAGCCGGGCCTTCAACGTGCCCAGCGTGTCGTGGGGATGGATCGGCAGATGTTTCTCCACGATCGGGACGCCGCAATCCAGGCCGGCGGCGATGCGCTGGACCGTAATCCCGATTTCCTTCTCGCCGTGGTACAACTCCCACAGGCCCGGCGGCATCCCCCGATACTTCCTCATGTCGCCGTGATGATACGAGAGAATGCCCTTGGGGCAGGCGCTCAGCAGCGGCTCCCGGATGATCCCGAAGCCGCCCAACAAGACCATGAGATCCAGATGCCGCGCCCGGATCTGCGCCCGGGTCCGCAGCGAGTAGGGGCTGCCCGTTTCCAGGCACTCGATATCCTGTTCGCGGCAGAACTCCTCCACGTCCACCCCGGCCAGCGGCTCCGTCAGAAAGCACTGCAGGGCCAGTATGAGGACGTAGGCGCCCCAGCCTGGCCTTGACGATCAGCTCGTTCATGTCCTCGGTGTCGTTGACGGGCAGACGTTTCAGGCGAAACAGGTCGGTCCGCACCGTGTTGAAGCCGGTATCGACCGTGATCCCGCAGTCGTACCCGGCCTCCTGCGCAAAACCGGTCTCCTGCAAGAGCTGCAAGCGCTCCCGATTGGACATCCGGCGCAGCTCGCAGGACCGGTGGCCCGAGCCGTTGTGACGGAACCAGAAATGCCGCTGCGTATCGATGATCCCGGCGCACAGAAAGATGGTGACCGGAATCTTCTTCTCCTGGAGCAGCGGCAGCAGATCGTGGTTTCTCAGATGCCCGTCGTCGAAGGTCAGGATCAGGCTCTTGGGAGGAAGACGGAGCGGAGACGAAATTCGAAATCCGAAACAAATCCCAAATCCAAATTCCCAATAACCAAAACCACCGGCCGGGCCCGTGCCGTTTTGGATTTTCTTCGTTTTCTCGGTTTGGCATTTGTTTGGGATTTGGTGCTTGGAATTTGGGATTTTCGCCCTGCGGTGTTTGCGATTTCCGTCTCTCCTCCTGGCAGACCCGGATGAACGTCTGCAGATCGAGCAGATGGTATCTCTTCGAGAGACAATCGAACGTCCGGGCGGCGGTCTGGCGGGAAATGTCGTGGAACAGCAAGATCGTGACGCGACGCCGCTGCACCAATTCCCGGAAC
The DNA here is from genome assembly GCA_016872975.1 of Planctomycetota bacterium. Taxonomy (GTDB): domain Bacteria; phylum Planctomycetota; class Phycisphaerae; order Sedimentisphaerales; family Anaerobacaceae; genus PLanc-01. Next base: position 12,145 of record VGYL01000026.1, on the reverse strand, counting down.
AGAAACGGCAAACCGCTGTACCGCAGCAACTTGAAGAGAACCGCTCGTGAGATCATCTCAGGCTCTATCGCGTGCCGGCTGCTTGCCCAGGGACAGCTTGCTCAGGATACACTCTTCGGCCAGACGGACGAACAGCCCCGCGCGATGGTTGGCGGACTGGAGGGACCCGTTGACCAGAACGGCGATTTCGAATTCGGCCGAGGCAACATCGAGGAGATCGCGGACCGGGAAGCGGACGGTCAGAATCCGGGCGAAACTGGCCGGGGTGTCGGCCCGGCGCCAGATCGAGGTCTCCTGGTTCCCGGCCGTGTCCGTCACCTGCAAAGAGACCCAGGCCAGCTCCAGTTGCTCGGCCGCGTCGCAAATGGCCTGCCAGCGCTGGGGCGGCGTGCGGACGGCCCGCACGCCCAGTTGCAGACGCTCGAACGTCTCCCGCTCGCCGCGCGTCTGGCGGGCATCGGCGTACTTCTCCTGGAGGCGCGTCAGCGTCTGGCGCACGTGGATGGCGCCCACGGCGCGGAACAGCAGCAGGATCAACAGCAGCACGCCGCTGAAGATCACCAGCGAGCCGAGATCCTTGCGAATGAGCATGAGCAGGCCCAGGCCGGTGACCAGCAGGGTCGCGCCGTAAATGACGATGACCGCCTGGCGATGGCGCAGGCCCAGATCCAGCAGACGATGATGGAAATGGCTGCGGTCCGGGGCAAACACCGACCGGCCTTCCAGGAAGCGGCGCCACGCGGCAAACAGGGTGTCGAAAATCGGGATGCCCAGGGCCAGGGCCGGCAGCGTGAGACCGACCAGCGCCGCGGACTTGGCGACACACATGACGCTGCACGCCCCGATGGTGAAGCCCAGGAACAGGCTGCCGCTGTCGCCCATGGAGATGCGGGCGGGGTTGAAGTTGAAGATCAGGAAGCCGCACAGGCTGCCCAGCAGGGCCAGCATGAACACCGCCATGACGACCTCGCCGCAATGGATGGCGAAGATGGCGATCACGCCGCAGGCGATGGCGCAGACCCCCGCGGCCAGGCCGTCGAGCCCGTCGCTCAGGTTGACGGCGTTGGCCACGCCGACGATCCACAGGATCGTCAGGACCGTGCCCCAGCCGCCCAGGTGCAGCACCCACTGGTCCGTCAGGGCGATGCTCGAGATCCGCACCCCGGCCAGACACAACAGCCCGGCGATCAGGACTTCCGCCGCCAGTTTGAGCTGCGCGGGTACGTTGCACAGATCGTCCGCCAGCCCGACCGGGAAAATGATCGTCGAGGAGCCGAGCAGCGCCAGCAGATGCCGCCGCAGGTTGGGAGCCACTTCGCCGATGGCGCCGTCCAGGACCAGAAGGGCCGCGATCGGACACACGGCCGACAGGAAGATGGCCACGCCGCCGATCCGCCAGCAGGGCAAACGCCTCCAGAAGCGGCCGGATGCCCCGAATCTCCGTGGGCGGGCCCAGAAACAGGTAGAACGGCCGTCCCGCCAGCCGCGGCCCGATCTTGCGGAGCAGGCCCTCCTGCCGTGCGGCGCTGCACCACGCCACCGGCCAGAACAAGACCTCGCATCTCTCCCGGCGGAGGATCTGCTGCAAATGGTTCGAGGCATCATTCGAGTACGGTTTCGCGATCTCTTCGACCGGACAGCCGGCATGGGTCCAGCGCTGCCCCGTCGACTCGCGCCGGCCGGAGAGGACCCGGACCCGATGCCCGGCGCGATGGGCCGCGGTGCCGATTTCCAGGACCATGCGCCAGGGCATCAGATGCCCATTCTCCGGTGTCAAATCACTGCTGTAGATCGCCAACCGCATGGCATTGAGGATTGATAATGGATGATTGATGATTGATGAAGGAGTACGGACTTGTTCTTCAGTAAGCCATCATCTCTCGGCCCTCTCCGCCGGGTGGCATCGTCAAGCGGAGTCTGGGCTCGGGGTCCCCAACGCATAATTTCGCGTTGGGGAGCCCCTCCCAATCGCGATTCATCGCGATTGGGAACCCTCTTCGGAGCTTGGCGAGGGCGGATTTCCCGTGCGCCGGACCATCGTCAAAGGCAGAGCCTTTGGCGATGCCACCCACTGCAATACGCAAGGGCGCGGAGAACAATAGGGCGAGATGCCCATGCTACGGAACGGGCACGCGCGGCTTCCGCGGCGCGCAGGGATGTCCGACGCACACCATGCCCGGGGGCATGTCCTTGAGGACGACGGACCGGACCCCGATCACGGCGTCGGCGCCGATGGTCACACCGGGACCGATGAAGGCATCCGCGGCGATCCACGCCCCGCGCTGGATCGAGATCGGCTTTCGGATCATGGCAAACTCCGGACGCGTATAGTCGTGGGTGCCGGTGCAAAGGAACACCCGCTGGGAGATGGTCACATAGTCCCCAATGTGCACCTTGTCCAGACTGTACACCCAGGTGTTCTCTCCGATGGTGCTGTAGTGACCGAGTTCCAGGTTCCAGGGCAGATCGATGCGGGCACTGCGCTGAATGCTGGCCTGCCGGCCGATCTTGGCCCCGAACAAGCGCAGGACCCCGCGCCGCCAGGCGTACATGGGCCGAAGCGAGCACTTGAACAGCAGAAAGCCCGCGATCCACCACAGGACGCGCCCGATCTGCTCGCGCGGCGAGAACGCGACGCGGATCTGCCGGTCGTAACCCCAATCTCCCGCCGTCATAAGCTGTTGATCAAGACTCATTTGCTGCGCGGGTGCCATGTCTACGCCTCGTAGACATGCTCCACGTGGCAAAGGGCGCATGCTTACGAGGCGTAAGCATGGCACCCAATGGCTGAAGTTGCTCGTCAGGACTCCTGGGCTGCGCAAGAGGCGGCCACCTCGTCGGCCGCGGCAGCAAAGGGCGGCCAAGCACGCTGCAACCGGGCCCAAAGAGCCGCGCGGGAGTAGTGGGTCACCGCCAGGTCCCGGCAGAACGACTCGGCCGGCGGCAGGTCCAGGATCTCCAGCATGCGTCGGGCATACGAAACGGCCTCGCGGCCCGGCACGACAAACCCGTTCCTGCCGTCCACGATCAGGTCCCGCGCGCCGCTGACGTCCGTGCTGAGAATAGGGCAGCCGCAGGCGAGCTGCTCCACCATGGCCACGGGGAATCCTTCGCGGTACGAGGCAAACAGACCGGCGTCGGCGCCGGCAATGTACGACGCCACCTGCTCGGGCGGCAGCATCCCCAGGAATCGGACCGACTCGGCAATTCCCAGGCGGTGCGCCAATTTCGTAAGCCGCCGGCGTTCTTCCCCGTCGCCGGCGATCAGGAGCAGAGCCTCCGGACGCGTTTGCCGGACAATCTGGAACGCCCTCAGGATCAAGGGCACGCCTTTGACCGCCGTCAACCGGCCGACATAGATGTAGACAGGCGTCTCCAGAGGCAAGTCCAGCATGGAGCGAACCGCCTCTTTCGACTGCGGTCGGAACAACTCCACGTCGGCGGCGGTAGGCAACGGGTGGATTTGGATCCTGGTGCCCACCCGCCGCAGCCACTTCTGATGACTTCGCACGGTGTCGGGGGATGCCGCGGCGAGCACGACCTTGGCCTTGCGCACGGCGCGCGCCTGGAGAAGGGCATACGGCCCCGCCAGCACGCGCCCCAGGATGCGATGGCGGCCCTGCCGAATGGGATTGCCGAGCCCCGGATAGTAGTAGCAGATGTCCCACCGGCCGGGCCAGAAGGCGAAGAACCACAGCACGGACCAGGTCTGGGAGAAAACGGACTCGACCCGTCGGCCGCCTGGAACCGGGCCATCTCCTCCGGCGCGGGCCGGCGCACCCGGTCCGCGCAGCCTGCCGACAGCAGCACCATGCCGAAGGAAATTCCGAGCATCAGACGCCCAAGCCAATGGCTGGCGCCCAAGCGCCGGCGGCCGAAGCTCCAAACGCCGCCTGGGCCGGAAGCACCAAGTTCCAAGCACCAAATCCCAAACAAATTCAAAAGGAAAGAAAACACAAAATTCAAAACGGGCAGAGCCCCGTCCGTGGTTTTGGTCATTGGGATTTTGGATTTTGGATTTGTTTGGGATTTGGAATTTGGTGCTTGGAATTTCCTTGCGATTTGGTGCTTCCGCCCCGGGCGGCGTGTGGAGTTTCTTCGCCCCATGGTGCTTGGAATCTGCGTTGCCGTTTCCATATCGAGCCTCTCACGATTCCCACTTGGAATGATAGCTTCCATCCTGCCCTGCCTCCCGGCGCCGGTTCAGGCCCCGTCCCCGTCGGTGGCGGCGCGCGACACTTCTCGTTGGCCTGCTTTACGCGTCATCTCAGATCGACTGCATACCCCCATGCTCCGATCGCTCCCAGGCGACCGGTCTGCCGGCCGCTACGGGCCGGCGAAACGTCGTTCGTTGCGCGCGCCGGGCATCATGCCCCCGATCCCCGCGGCTTTCAAGTCGTCATTTCGAGGGCCGTCAGGAGCAACGATAGCCGCCGTGGACGATCGTCCCGCGACGGCGCAGCGCCTCTCGTCGGGCCTGCGGCATCGCATATCGCGCGCGGGCGCACGCCTGATACGCGACGTATCCCGGGGCCGTCGAAACACAGGATCGTTATTCTTCCAGTGGCCCGCTCAAGAGCCAAGACCGGGTACGCCAAGACCGGGTGGCATCGCCAAGGGCTCTGCCCTTGACGATGGTTGCACGCGAATCCGCGCGCCCAGCGTCAAGGCCGGAGGCCGGCCTTGGCGCTGCCACCCGGCAGAGGCTTCAGCCTTTGAGCGGATGGGTGCATTTTTTTTCGTGTCGGGCGTCTCTCTTGTGGAAACGTCCACCCGGTGGTATTCTGGTGGCCCGTCGGTTCCCTCTGTAAATACGCGTGCAAGCGTGGAGAACCGAACGGCAGTCACTGTTTTGAAAGGAGGATTCGTATGAGGCACGAGACACGTCACACGGCCGGGCACCGGGCATGGGTCATCCTGGTCCTTCTCGCGGCGGCCGCACCGCCTGCCCTGGTCGCTCAGGAGATCGGCGGCGAATGGGAGTTGACGATGGACTTCGGCGGCCGGCCCATGCTGGCCACGCTGACCCTCAGCAGAAGCGCGGACGGAACGCTCGCGGGCCAATGGGGCAGCACCAACCTGTCGAACGTGAAGTTCGACGGCCAGAAGCTGACCTTCGTCCGCACCATCAAGTTCGGGGACCAGGAGTTCTCCATGAACTACACCGGCGCCCTGAAAGACGGCAAGCTCACGGGCCTGCTCTCCAGCGAGCGGGGGGAATGGGCCGTCAACGGCGCGCGGCGCCGGCCCAAGCCGGGTGCCCTGGGCCAGTGGGACCTCAGCTACCGTCTGGGCGACCGGGACCTGACCGCCAAGCTCGCGGTGTCGCAGAAGCCGGACGGCACGCTGGACGGCAAGTGGACCAGCCAGTTCGGCGAGAGTGCGCTCTCGAATATCAAGTGCCAGGACAATACGATCAGCTTCACACGCAAGGTCAAGTTCAACGACAACGAGTTCGAAATGACCTTCGACGGCGCCGTTCAGGGCGACAAGCTGACCGGCGCGAGCAAGAACGAGCGCGGCGAGCTCGCCATCACCGGCCAGCGCGTCGGCGCGGCCCTCATCGGCAAGTGGGAGCTGACCACCGTCTCGGATCGTGGCCCGCGCACCAGCACCCTGATCGTCGACGGCGACCTGACCGGCCGGTACGAGACCTTCGGCGGGGAGATCCCCATCCAGAACCTGACGCTCGAAGGCAACCAGGTGAGCTTCCAGGTGACGATGGGCTTCGGCGACCAGGTGCGCGAGACCCGGTTCAAGGGGACGCTGGAGGGCCAGACCTTCAAGGGCCAGTCCAGCGCGGGCGACAGCACCCGGGACGTGACGGGCAAGAAGCTCGTGCCGGTCCCGGCGCCGGTCCAGCAGGAGGTCGTCATAAAGCCCATGGCCCGCCAGCCGGATGTGATCTACGTGCCCACGCCCAAGGCGGTGGTGGAGAAGATGCTGGAGCTGGCGGAGGTCAAGCCGGGCGACGTGGTCTATGACCTCGGCTGCGGCGACGGCCGCATCGTCGTGACGGCCGCCAAGAGATACGGCGTCCGGGCCTACGGCTACGACATCAATCCGGAGCGGGTGAAAGAATCGCTCGAAAACGTCCGGGAGAACGGCGTGGAGCACCTGGTTTCCATCGACCAGGAGGACATCTTCACGCTCGACCTGAGCAAAGCCAATGTGATCACGCTGTACCTGTTGCCGTCGCTGAACGTCAAGCTGATGCCGCAACTGGCCAAGTGCAAGCCCGGCACCCGCATCGTCTCCCACGACTTCGACATGCGCGGGGCCAAGCCCGTGGTCCGGCTGGAACTGAACGTCAACGACGACTCCGACGAGAACACCAATTACGGCCCCAGCCACACCATCTACAAGTGGGTGGTGCCGTGGGAAGAAGAATGACAACCAAGGAAAAAGTAGAAAGTAAAAAGTAAAAAAAGGAAGAAGGGCGCGACGCGGGTCCCGCCTTTCTTCCTTTTCCCTTTTGCCTTTTCCCTTTTGCCTTTTCTTCTACTCCCAGGCGGCGCGGAGGCGGGTGGCTTCCGGGCCGTAGACGTCGCAGGCCTGGAGGCCGCTGGCTTGGGCGGTGTAGAAGATCCGGCCGTTCGAGACGATGCCTCCGATGCACTCGCGCGGCTCCAGGGCCGGGCCCGTCGAGACCAGGCGAACGCCGTCACTGGTGTCGAGCAGGTCCAGATTGCAGCCGACGAGATACGGCTCGGACAGCGTGAAGCGCGTGCAGGCGTACTTCAGGTCGAAGGTCGTCAGGATCTTGCCGGTGCCTTTGTCGATCAGGTAGCTGGGGCAGCCGGTCGAGCCGTGCGCGAAGACGAACCTCGCGCCCACCGTCACCACGTTGACCGCCTTGGCCACCGGCTCCGATTGCCAGATCATCGACCCATCCTTCGCGTCCAGGCACCACACGTGGCGCGTCTTGGTGCTCTGGTGCGGGATGTTGAAGCCGCCCAGGTAGAGCCGGCCGTCCTTGCCCGAGACGGTGCAGCCGGCGGTCACGTAATGGCGCGTCGTCTGCCAGAGGACTTGCCCGGTCCGGGGCTCCAGGGCGACGGTCAGGCCCTGCGACTTCGGCCGGCCCTCCTTATCCTTCTCGGCGTAGCCGAAGAAGGTCGAATAATACAGCGTCCCATCCATCAGGCACAGGCCCACGTCGTTGCCGCCGCAGCCGAACTCGGAGAAATCTTTCTCCCAGACCACCTTGCCGGTGTCCAGGTCCCAGGCCCGCAGCAGGGGCTTGTTGTCCTGCGGATAGTAGGGGTTGTCGTGGGTGTAGATGAAGCTCATGATCGCGGCGCCGTCGGGGGCCGGTTGGGGCTTGTCGCGGAAGATGTACGCCTTCTCCGTGCCCTGGGCGGCGTACCGGCCCGAGCCGAAGCCGTAGATCGCCAGGTTCTCGAAGATCACCGGCGGGCCCTGGCGGCTCCAGCTCGGCGAGCCGGTGAAGGGCGCCTCCCAGAGCAGCGCGCCGGTCGCCGCATCGAGGCAGCGCAGCGACGATCTCTCGATCCCCGCCTGCGGCACGAGAAGACACTCCTTCCCACCCCGGGAGAAATAGATCGGGCTGGTGAAGGACAGGTGGATGTCCGGCCAGTAGCGCCGCCACAGCAGCCGGCCGGTCTCCTGCTCGACCGCGAAGATCTGGCCTTCGGCGGTATGCGTGTACATCCGCCCCCCGCCGCAGACCGGGACGTGCTTGTACGTCCCTTCGTAGCGGCGAATCCACTTGAGCTTCCACGGTGGCTGCACCTCCTGATCGTTGGCGTTGGTGTTGGCCAGGTCGCCGTAGTTGGTGAACCAGTCGTACTTCGCGTCGGTCTTCGCGCTGGCCAGAAGGTTGCGGATGCGGCTCAGTTGCAGGTCCTTGCCGGGCGGTTTCGCCTTGCCGTTCGGGCCCAGGATGTACAGGTAGCCGTCCTCGCCGCCGATGTAGATGCGCCCGTCGCAGACCGCCGGGGGCGCGGAGATCGCTCTGCCGAAGGCGGTCCGGAACGACCACGCTTGGCCTTGACCGGAGAGCGGCACGACGTGCAGCTTCCCGTCCAGCCCGCCGTAGACGCCGTGCTCGCGCAGGAGAATGGGAGAGGCGATCGATCCTGCCGCGTTCAGGACCTGGACCGTCCCGGCGGGCGCATGCCGGCAGAAACCGTACCCGTGTTCCGGGCTGCACCGGTAGACGTCCTCGCCGCGTACGCTCACTGACGAGAAGCTCAGCAAGCGGGGAAGCTGGATCGCCGTCTCGGTGCCGGGCACGAAGCTCGTCTCGACCTCTTTGCCGCGGAGCCGGAGAATCTCAACCCGACCGGCGTTGTCTCGGCGGTGGTATTGCTGGAAGATGCTCCCATCTTCGCCCAGGCTCGTCCCGAACAGCCCGGGACTCTCCGAGCCCACGTAGGCCGGGATCGGCCTGTGCATCTGCACTTCGGCCCGCGTACCGAGGTCCCGCAGGACCACCGTCGAGCCGCCGATCGGCAGGACGACGAGGTCGCCGTGGGCGGCCAGGTCCTGCGTGCACAGGAACTGGTCCCGCCAGGTGACACGGCCCTGCTTGTGCCGAAGCCACTCGGCGCCGCTCCAGCGGTTGCCGGAGAACTGGAGCACCGCGGTGACGAAATCCCACGTCCAGGCGATGGTCCCGTCCGCCTGGAGAGAGTAGACCTTCGAGCCGAGCGTCACGAAATACGCCCGCTCCCCCACCACGACCGGGGCGCTCAGGATCGGCTCACCGCAGGGGATCTCCCGGACGACGGTGCCCTTGGCGCTGTCCAGCACGTAGTACCGTCCCGCCATCGTCCCGACGTGGAGAAACCGGCCCGCCAGCGCGGGCGAGGACACGTTGTTGCAGTTGGCCGGACCGCCGGCGGTCTCGAACTTCCAGAGGACCTCCAGCGACGAGCCGTCGAGGCAGAACACCACGCCCGAGCCATCGATGACGTAAACGCGGCCGTCCTTGACGACGGGAGCGGTGAAGACGGCATCGGTCAACGGCACCGCCCCCACCAGGCCGAGCGGCGTGACGACACTCCGTTGCGGCACATTGCCCGAGTGCCGGCTGTCATACTTGTACTGCGTCCAATCCTCCGCCCGGCAAACGCCGCACAACAGGGCGTACCCCAGACACAGACCCAAACCGAGATGGAGCTTTGACGTGTGCATGGTCCTTCGACCTCCCAAATACCGGTTCCCAGTCGTCAGTTCCCAGTTCGCAGTTCTCCAGCATCGATTCTCGACCACCTTGCCGGCAACTGCCAACCGACCACTTTCGACGGTCCACTGCCAACTGTCAACTGAGAACTGCCCCCGGGGTGCATGACCGTTCTTGCGCGGGCGTCCCGGCTTGGCCCAGACCACCGCCGGAAAAGGGGACATTCTACTTTTGCTTCCCGGAAGGGCAAAAAGCAGAATGTCCCCTTTTCCTTGGCCGTGCAGGGACCGAACCTCCGTTGGCCCCGAGGCACGCAAGAACGGTCATGCACCCCCTGCTCCCGTCCAGTGCCAACCACCCGGAAAAACATTTGACCCGACGCAGATAGACGCCAAGATAGGAGGATGGTTACGATGGACCCCTTCGATGTCAAGCAGCTCTGGCAGCCGTTTCGGGCGGACGCGACGCGGTTCCAGGAGACCTTTTCGCACCACGAGGACTACGCGCGGCTCGTGCGCGAGACTGACACGCTGGCCTACCTGGTCCGCAGTTATTCGATCTATTCGATGACCTGTGCGGGCTTGGGCCATCCGGGGGGCAGCTTCTCCGAGGCCGAGCTGCTGGCGGTGCTGTTCAACTACGTGCTGCGGTTCGACGCGAAGAATCCGCAGTGGCCGGGGCGCGATGTCTTTTACTTGTCGAAGTGCCACGCCTGTCCCGGTCTCTACGCGGCGCTGGCCCTGTTCGGCTATTTCCCGATCGAGGACCTGACTCGTTATGGCCTGTGGGGCTCACACCTGGAGAGTCACCCCGACAGCACGCGGACGCCCGGCGTCGAGATCTCCGGCGGCTCACTCGGGCAGATCCCCGGCGTCGCGGTCGGGCGGGCCCTGGGTATCCGCCGGCGCGGGCCCGACGAGAGCGACCGCCTGGTCTACTGCCTCCTCGGTGACGGCGAGTGCAACGAAGGCTCCGTCTGGGAGGCCTTCATGGCCGCCGGCCACTACCGGCTCGATAACCTCATTTTCATCATTGACAACAACAAGGTTCAGGCCAAGGGCTTCGTCCACGCGGACATGTCCCTCGAGCCGCTGGCCGACAAGCTCGCGGCGTTCAACCTGCAACCCTGGGAAGTCCGCAACGGCCACAACGTCGCCGAGATCGTGGACCTCTTCAACACCCTTCACACCCAGCGCCGCGGCAAACCCAGCGCCATCATCCTCAACACGATCAAAGGTAAAGGCATCGCCGCCTGCCAGCACAATCCCAACTGGCACACCAGCGCCCCGCGCAACAAGGAAACCGCCCAGGCCTGGCTCCTGGAGCTCTGGCACCGTACCGGCCGCCGTCTCGGTATCCCCGAGGCCTTCCCGCTCGCCCTGGGCGAAGCGATCACCGTCGTCCCCCCCCTGCACGACAACCCGGACGAGATCGTCGAGAAACAAGCGTAGCGTGGTGCTCAGAATGTGTATGAAGACCGCCATCCGCCGTGTCGCGGGCATCCCGCCCGCGCGGGTGGAAGGCGTCGCGCCTTCGATTCGAGGGCCAGAGGCCCTCGACACGCGCGGACAAGATGTCCGCGACACGTTTCCACACACGTTCTCAACCCACGCGTGACCCTTTTTCCTTCCACATGCGCAGGAAGACCTTTGACTTGTGTATATCGCGGGCTATACTGAAGAGATCTGAGAGTTGTATCGGATGTTCTTGAAGGAAGGTGAGTGTGGAACATGTCGACAAGATCGAAGCATTCGTCCAGGAACAGGAAGAGAATGAGTGATCCGGCCGAACCGTTTCGCCCGTCGATCCTGCCGAAGGCCCGCGCGATCGCCCGCGACTACAAGCTCACCATCGAGAGAAGCGAGCGTCTCGGCTACATCGGTTCGGCCGTCGAGATGCCGACCGTCTTTGCCGACGGGGATACGCCCGAGAAGTGTTACCAAGCGACCCAGGAGGCCCTGAGCGTAGCTGTCGCCACGATGCTCGAATCCGGCCAGACCCCGCCCCAGCCCGCCGGCTTCATGAAGCGGACCACCCAAGTCAACATCCGCCTCACCCACGAGGAAAAGGCGATGATCGCCTCCGCCGCCGCCAAATCCGGCTTCAAAGGCCTCGGCGATTTCATCCGCACCACCGTCCTGGACCGTGCCCTGTTCAATCGGTAGTCGCATACTCTTCGTGGAAATCGCCAGATGGGTTTGAATCAAAGGCAGGATTCATGATAGAATGAGGCGAGTGTCTTTGGGAGTCGCCTTATGGAAACATTCGACCGGATTACCTTCGACCCGCAAATCATGGGAGGACGGGCCTGCATCCGCGGCATGCGCATCCCGGTGTCCGTCATCGTCGGCCAGATTGCCCACGGAGCCACGTTCGAGGAGATCCTGGCGGACTATCCGGACTTGGAGCCCGAGGACATCCGGCAGGCGATTGGCTACGCGGCCTGGCTGACCCAGGAAGAAGTCCATATTGGATAGGGGCGACCGATGCGCTTTCTGGCGGACATGGGAGTGGGTCAGAGGGTGGTGGAATGGCTCCGCACAGAGGGGTACGATGTGGTCCACCTTCGTGAGGAAGGACTCCAGCGGCTGCCCAATGGTGAGATCTTCAAGAAGGCGATAGCAGAGGGAAGAATCGTTCTGACGTTCGATCTCGATTTCGGTGAGATCGTCGCGTCTTCCGGCAGTCGGCGGGCCAGTGTCATTCTGTTCCGATTGCATAACACCCGCACGCCGTATGTCATCGCTCGCTTGAGAAAGGTCCTGCAGAATTCAAATCAGGCTCTGGAACAAGGAGCTATTGTAGTTGTGGAGGAGTCCCGCCACCGGACAAGACGGTTTTCTCACGAGGACTGACCGATCCCACCGGGTATACGTCATCGTCTCGCCTCGATCCTCCCGCGCAGCTCGTCCAGCGTCAGCAGTTGACCCGGGTCCTTTTCATATTGGGCCAGCCTGCGGTCCAGTTCCTCGCGGTGGCAGGGCGGCACGGGAA
>VGYL01000025.1 GCA_016872975.1 Planctomycetota bacterium | reverse complement strand
AGACGCTGAAGGAGAAACGTGCGGAAATCGAGCAGATGCTGGGAGCGCCGGTAGGGTAATGATCGTCCAGCGGTTGCGGTTGCGCGACTCGTTTCGTCAGACGTCGTACGTTCGACGTCACGTCAGACGTCAAACGTCCGACGAAACGAGCCGCGCAACCGATAGACGATAGACGGGTTCTTTTTCGGTGTGCTATGGAAACCTATACGAAGATCTACCAGACGCCCAACGGTCCCGTGGAAGGGATCCAGACCCGCTGGCCGGGGTTCAGCATTCTCATGGTCACGGGGACCAAGGGCTTCTTGGCGTGTCCCGCGATCGACATCGAGGCCTGCCAGCGCTACGGTGCGGCCGCCGCGCTCGTGGAGAGCACGCCGCAGAATCCGATCGGGACCCTGGACCGGTTCCCGAACCGCAAGATCACCCAGGTGAACGAGAAGGCCAGGGCCTTGGGAATTTGCGAAGGCATGGAAGCCCTCGATGCGTTTGCGCTGATCGCCTGAGTTGACAAGAAGTGTGAAGTTTGAAGTTTCAAGTTTGAAGTTGGCTGTCGCCGTGCGAAGCCTCTTACTTCAAACTTCAAACTTGGATTTAGGATACGGGAGGTGCGAATGAAACAGAAGCGTCTTTCACGGCGGTGTTTTGTGGCCTCCTCGGGTATGGCACTTGGGGCGGTAATCCTGGCGGGTGGTCGCAGCAGGGCAGAGGAAGTGGCCCGTGGCCCGTCGCCCGTGGCCCGGGGCACGGATCACGAGCCCTTCAGGTACTGCCTCAATACGAGCACGATTCGCGGCCAGAAGCTCGGCCTGGCCAAAGAGATCGACATCGCCGCCCAGGCGGGCTATACCGGGATCGAGCCGTGGATTCAGACGATTCAGGACTATGTCAAGTCCGGCGGCAGGCTCCAGGACATCCGCACGCAGATTGCCGACCGCGGCCTGACCATCGAAGGGGCGATTTCGTTCCCCCGCTGGATCGTGGACGACGACACCGTCCGCGCCGAGGCCGTCGAGCAGGTCAAGCGCGAGATGGATCTCCTGGCGCAGATTGGAGGCAAGCGCATCGCCGCCCCGCCGGCCGGCGCCAATGCTCCCAATGCGCCCAATCTCGATCTGCTGAAGGCGGCCGAGCGCTATCGGGCCCTTCTCGATCTGGGCGACCGGACCGGCATTACGCCGATGCTGGAACTCTGGGGACCCTCCAAGAACCTGCACCGGCTGGGCGAGTGCATGTTCGTCGTGATCGAGAGCGGCCATCCGAAGGCGGGCCTGCTGGGCGATGTCTACCACATCTACAAAGGCGGCTCGGACCTCAACGGCCTGAAAATGATCAGCGCCGCCGCCATGCCGGTCCTGCACATGAACGACTATCCCGCGGACCCGCCCCGGGAGAGGATCGCCGATCGCGACCGGATCATGCCCGGCGACGGCATCGCGCCCCTGACCCAGATTCTCCGCGATCTGCGTGACAAGGGCGGCCAGACCGTCCTGTCGCTCGAGCTGTTCAGCCAGGCGTACTGGGAGAAGGATGCGTTGGAAGTGGCCCGGACCGGCCTGGCCCAGATGAAGGCGGCCGTCGCGAAGGCCCTCGCCCCGGCGTGACGAGCGGTCGGGGTATCGCCAGGCGTCGCGTGTTTGCCGTATGTTCGTGAGAGCATAGTAGCATGGGCGTCCCGCCCATGAGTATCATGGGCATCTTGCCCCTGCGCTTATGCTCTTACGAGCACACTACAAACAGGGCGACGCCAATGAAGGGAGAGACCATGGTGATGCGTGCGTACCTCGTCGCGATTTTCCTTGGAGTATCTGTCGGCCAAGCGGCAAACCCGCAGGCGCAGACAGGGCCGAATGTCTTGCTCTCAGCCCACCACGGCTTGGTGGACGTGGACTCCGTGGCCGTGGTCTTGGCGGCGCCAGGACCCGGTCTGGAGGTCCCACCGGTCGATCTCGTGCAGCTCAAAACCCGCGTGATAGAGATGCTCAGTCCGGCCGGGATCAGGCATGTTGAGAGCCAGACGCCACTTGCGCCCAGGCTGGTCGTGCGGATGGAGGGCCTGGCGATTCCTGACTGTGACAAATGCATCTGGCGGGCGCAGATTGCGCTGACTCGGGGTGTAACGCTGCCCGGCTGGCCGGATTCACAACTCCAAGCCGAGGTCTGGCAGGCGCAGCCCGTGATGCAGGTGGTGGGCCGGCAAGAGGCAGCCGGAGTTATCTCGGCCGCGGTGCTGGCCCAAGTCGAAGCATTCGTCGCGGCGTGTCAGGCCGCCCGAAGCCCGCTGTCTGCCGTGCCGGACGCCAAGCAGAACCCCGTGGCGCCCACCGTGGCGGGATCTGCGTTCGTCTGTTCCAAGAGCAGCCAGGTCTTTCACCGCCCGGACTGCCGTTGGGTACAGAGCATTGCCGCCGACAATCTCATCGGGTATAAGAGCCGCGACGAGGCCGTGCAGGCCGGCAAGCGACCCTGCAAGACCTGTCAGCCGTAAGAGCATTTGGAATTCACTATTTACGATTATGAGATCAATGGTCCGCTCAAAAGCGAAGACCGGGTGGCATCGCCAAGGGCTCTGCCCTTGACGATGGTTCCACATGAATCCGCGCGACCATCGTCAAGGCCGGAGGCCGGCCTTGGCGATGCCACCCGGCAGAGGCTGTAGCCTTTGAGCGGATCGTTGTTCAAGATTTCGAGGTCGTCTCCAGGTGGCCGAATCGCAAATCATCAATCGTAAATAGTAAATCGCAAATTCAAGGGTCGTGCCGTGACCAATCGAGAACGTGTGCTGGCGGCGATTCAACATCGATCGCCCGACAAGGTTCCCTATGACATTCGCTTCACGCAGCCGGCCCATGCGATGATGGTCGAGTACTACGGCGATCCCGACTTCGAGTCGCGGCTCGGCAACTGTTTCATCTGGCTGCGGCCCCATCCGCCCGAAGCCCGGTACACCCAGGTAAACGCGGATCTGTGGCGGGACGAATTCGGAGTCGAGTGGGACCGGCACATCGATCAGGATATCGGTGTCGTCTGCAACCGGCTGGTGACGCCGGCGAACGTCGGGACCTTCGCGCTGCCCGACCCCGCCGATCCGTCGCGCTACCGTACGTTCGAGGAGGTCATCGCGGCGAACCGGGACAACGCGGTGCTGGTCAGTCTGGGGTTCACGCTGTTCGAGCGGGCCTGGACGCTGGCGGGCATGGAGAACGTCCTGATGGCGATGGTGGCGGACAAGCCCTTCGCCCGCAGGCTGCTCGACCGCATCCTGGAGTTCAACCTGGGCGTCATCGAAAAGGCCTGTACCCACGACATCGACATCTTCCGCTTCGGCGACGACTGGGGCCATCAGCGGGGCGTGCTCATGGGGCCGGACCTCTGGCGCGAGTTCATCAAGCCCCGTTTCCGGCAGATGTGCCAACTCGTCAAGTCCAAGGGCAAGTTCACGATGCTGCACTGCTGCGGCAAGGTGGACGAGTTGTTCCCCGACATGATCGAGTGCGGCCTCGATATCTTCAACCCGTTCCAGCCGGAAGTGATGAGCGTCCACAAGATGAAGCAGCGTTACGGCGATAAGCTGACCTTTTACGGCGGGATCAGCATCCAGCGCAGTCTGCCCTTCGGGACCGTGCCACAGGTCAGAGACGAGGTCCGCCGCCTCCTCGACGTCGTCGGCGAGAACGGCGGCTACATCGCCTCGCCCTCGCACGACCTCCCCCGCGACGCCCGCCCCGAGAATATCGCCGCCATGATCGAGGTCCTGCAGAACCAATGAGCGTCATGTTCTGTAGTGAACAGGAGCGTCCCCCCGGGAACGCCAATCTCCTGATTGGCAAAACGGGCCGATCGGGAGATCGTCGCTGGGTTCCAGGGCAAGGCCGGCCTGTGGGTGGCATTGCCAAGGGCTTGCCCCTGACGATGGCGGCCTCCATGTGCCTGGGGCCATCGTCAAGACCCGAGGTCTTGGCGATGCCACCCCAAAGGCGCACCGTATTGGAGATGAGTCTTCCAGAGCGGCCACTTGAGTCGTGCCTATGATAGATGGAAGTGACATAACAACGCAACAGGGCGATGCGAAACGCCTGCAACTGATCGTCTGCAAGGTGTTGCAGCGGGAGGCATACTTCTGCGCCGCCCGCTCGCCCAACGTGGTGGATATCGTGCTGATGCCGCAGGGTCTGCACGACGAGCCCGACCGGTTGCGGCGCGAAGTGCAGAAGGCACTGGAGCGCACGCACGACATCCAGGACCGGCCTTACGACGCCTCGTTGCTCGGCTACGGCCTGTGCAGCAACGGCGTGGTCGGGCTGGGCGCGGAAATCCCGATCGTCGTGCCCCGGGCCCACGACTGCATCACACTGCTGCTCGGCTCGAAGGAACGCTACCAGGAGTACTTCGATTCCCATCGCGGCGTCTACTGGTACAGCCCCGGGTGGATCGAGTCGGGCAAGCAGCCCAGCCGGGAACGATACGATCTGTTGCTCCGCGAGTACATCGACAAGTACGGCCAAGACAACGCCAGGTACCTCATGGAGGTCGAGCAGACCTGGATGAAGGAGTACCAGTGGGCCACCTACGTCGATTGGGACCTGACCGACGCGCAGGACTACCGGGCGTTCACCCGGGAGTGTGCGGCGTTCCTGCTCTGGAACTACGACCAGTGCCGGGGCGACGCCGGCCTGATGCAGCGTTTCGTCGACGGCCTCTGGAGCGACGAGGAGTTTCTGGTCGTCCCGCCCGGGCAGCGGATCGCCGAGGATGTCACGAATAAGGGGATCATCAAGGCCCAATGATTACCATGTCGCTTCGAGAAGTGGTCTCGCTCCTGATCTTTGCCCTTCTGTTGTTCGTCGTCTACGGTCTGGAAATGCTCCTGCTGGTCGATTACGCGCGGGACAGGATTCGCGGGCAGTCCCGGAGGAGCGCGTTGTTCCACAAACGTTACCTGGCCCTGCACGCGGCCGCGGTCCTCGGCCTCGGCGGCATGCTCTACGGCTATCTCATCGAGCCGACCTGGATCGATGTCCCGGTGATGACCCTCCGCTCGCCGAAGCTCCAAGATACCGGCTTTCGCCTCGTACAGATTTCTGACCTGCATTGCGACCGGAAGATCCGCAACGAAGAGAGCATGGTGCGGCTCATCAACGATCTGAAGCCGGACATCATCGTGGCCACGGGCGACTTCCTCAATCACTCTCTGGGCCTGCCGCACCTGCGCGACTCCCTCCAGCGACTCAATGCCTCGCTGGGCAAATTCGCCGTGATGGGGAATCAGGACGTCCGGTGGCTGTCGCGCCTCGATCTGCTCGAAAGCACCGGCTTTCGCTGGCTCAACGGGGAAACGGTGGTTGTCACGAAGAACGCGGATCGTATCGGTATCCATGGGATGCCTTTCGCCGGTTCCGATGCCCCGAGTGGCGTGGTGGGGCCGCTTGCCCGCGAGCGGTTCAATGTCTTGCTGTTCCACACGCCGGACTTGATCGAGGATATCGGCGGCTCGGGCGTCGATCTGTACCTCTGTGGCCACACCCACGGCGGGCAGGTGACTCTGCCCTGGTACGGCGCCTTGATCACGTTTTCGAAATTCGGTAAGAAGTATGAGTCCGGCCTGTATCGAGTTGGAGAAACCACGCTCTATGTCAACCGGGGGCTCGGCCTGGAGCCGCGCCCCGGTCCCCAGGTGCGGTTCCTTGCCCGGCCGGAAATCGCGGTGTTCGACATCCTGCCGGAGCAAAGGTGACGGGAGTGCCGTGATGCACTGGATGGCGCCGCCGGGTGAGTGCGTAACCGCCCGTGCGAGCCTCTGGGGCAACGGAGGCTCGGTCCCCCGTGGCCAAGGAAAAGGGGACATTCTACTTTTCTCCTTTCATGAAGGAAAAGTAGAATGTCCCCTTTTCCGGCGCTGTGTGCCACGCGCAGTGGCTCTTATGGGTTGAGTCCTGGTGGGTTGGTCAGAGGCCTCGATGGAGATTCTGACGATTCTGTTTATCGCCGTCGGCCTGGCGATGGACGCCTTTGCGGTGTCCGTCGTCACCGGCAGTCTGTACAAGGACTGCAAACGCTGCCATGCCCTGCGCATGGCCCTGTTCTTCGGCGGGTTCCAGGCCCTCATGCCGATCGTCGGCTACCTGGCGGGCCTGGGCCTGATGGAGTATATCTCCGCCTACGACCACTGGATCGCGTTCGGCCTGCTGCTGTTCGTCGGCGGCAAGATGATCTACGAATCCTTCCGGATCGAGGCTGCCGAGCGCAACCGCGACCCGTCGAATCTCTTCGTGCTGCTGGCCCTGTCCCTGGCGACCAGCATTGACGCCCTGGCTGTTGGCATTACCCTGTCCCTGCTGCAAACCCCGATTCTCTTGGCGGTAACGACCATCGGCCTGATCACCTTCGGCCTCTCCTACAGCGGCGTCTACCTCGGCAAGCGCTTCGGCCATTTCTTCGAGAGCAAGATCGAAATCGTCGGCGGCCTGATCCTCATCGCCATCGGCTTCAAGATCCTCATCGAGCATCTCACGGCATGAAGCACCCAAGCGATATCCGAAAGCCCGAGGATAGGGACCCCCATCAGAACAAGATTACTTCCATGTCATTGCAGGCGAGGCAGGCCGAAATAAGCTCCAAATTCCAAATTCCAAATCCCAAACAAATCCAAAAATCAAAGCACCAAGGCTCAAAACGCTGGCGCCCGGCGGAAGCACCACCGCTGCCGGCCGGCCGTGGCTCGGCCCGAGAGGTTTTGAATTTTCTTCCCTTTTGGTAATTTGGATTTGTTTGAGATTTGGTGCTTGGGATTTGGAATTTGGTGCTTGTCACAAGGGTGAGACTGCTTCGTCTCCTGAACTTCGGCTGCTGAACCAGTGCCTTACCGGCGGTCCTTCACGTCGTAGCACCAGAGCGTGTCGTGGTAGCGCAGGTACAGGCGGCCGTCGAGCAGGACCGGATGGGCCCAGGCGTCGCGGACGCGCTGGGGCGTCAGGCGGAACTGGCTGACGATCTCCATGCGGTCGGGACCCGGCTTCACCAGAGCGGCGGTACCGGCTTCATCGAGGATGTAGAGCCGGCCGTCCGCGTAGAGGGCGGCGCCGGTGGTCAGGTCCTTCAATTCGGACCGGGTCTCGCCCGTCTGCCAGTCAATGCCGAACCACCACTTGCGATCGCGATACCCCGCGGCGTAGACGATGCCGTCGAGGAGCAGGCCGGTGCCGGTCACCGCGTCGATGTGCGATTTCCAGGCCAGCTCGGCCGTCATGCCCCGTTCGTTCGCCTCGAGGCGATAGGCCCGGCCGAGTTCCGCGTGCGGCGTCATGAACAGGACCCGGCCCGCGCCATAAACCGGGGCGGCGACGTTGGCTCCGTGCGGGTTCTTCGCGGGGACCGTCCAGAGCAACTCGCCCGTGTCGGCATCCACGCCGAAACCGTGGGCCGAGGAGCAGTTGACGATGACCCGCCGTCCCGCGTATTGGAACAGGATCGGCGCGGAATAGGTTGTGTTGTCGTTGCCCAGCCGGGGGGTCGTCCACAGCGTTTGGCCGGTGCGCTTGTCCAGCGCCGCCATCTGGGCCTCCGTTCCGCCGGGCGTGACGATCAGACGCGGGCCGTCGATCAGCAGGCACTCGCTGATCGCCCACGTGATGTTCCTGCCTTTGAACCGTTCGAGGATGTTGGTATCCCACAGTTCCCGTCCGGTCGCCGCGTCGAGGCAGACCAACCGGCCGTGGGCGTTGAGGTTGTAGACCCGGCCTTCCGAATAGACACACGCGGCCCGGGCCCCGGGATAGGGATTCCGCCAGGAGCGCCCGTTCTTGACTTGCCACTGAATCGCGCCGGTGCGGTCCAGGGCATAGATGACCAGATCGTCGCCCACGTCGCCTGTGATATAGATCCGCGGACCGACGATGATCGGCGAGGACCAGCCCTTGCCCAGATCTTCCGCTTTCCAGAGCAATGCGGGCCCCTCCTGTGGCCAGCTTTGGAGAAGTCCTTTCTCGTTGGAGATGCCGTCGCGGCGCGGTCCGCGCCACTGCGGCCAGTCCGGCTCGGGCGAGGCGATCAGGCCCTCGTTGCCTGTTTCGGCCCGGACCGCCTGGATCGGCGCCAGCAGCAGGCACAGGGCCACACAGGCCCGGGCCCATGTCTTTGGTTGATGTCGATAGTGATTCTGCGCGGCGGTGTGAATGTGCTCCATGATGACCCCGACCCCTTTGGCTCTTGTGCGGGAATGGCGGAACTCAGGAATACCGGGGTGTGTACGGGTCATTCCCCCGGGATTCCACCGTTCCATCATTCCGCCGTTCCAGTGTTCCGTGGCGGTTACGTTGCCCCATTATAGGCCACAGGGGGCATCGAGGCAATAGGTCGTCAAATCCCGGTCAGGGCGAACGCAAAGTCCCGAAGACGGGTGGCAGCGGCAAGGCCGTAGGCTTTGCGCAGGCCTTGCCGATGGCGACAGGCGAAACCATCGGCAAGCTCCGAAGACTCCGCTTGCCGCGGCCACCCAACCACGTTTTGCGACTTTGCGTTTGCCCTGAAGTCCCGGTCAGGCATTCTCCGCGGCGGGGCGGTGCACGACCTCGACGCGGCATTTGGGGATGGCGGCGAGGAACCGGCGGCCGTAGGGTTTGCGGGCGATCCGGTTGTCGAGAATGACCACGATGCCGGTGTCGCTCTTGCTGCGGATCAGGCGGCCGAAGCCCTGCTTGAACTTGATGATGGCGGACGGGAGTTGGTAATCGTTGAAGGGGTTGCCGCCCTGCGCGCGGATTTGTTCGAGCCGGCCCGCCAGCAAGGGTTGGTCCGGAACCGCGAACGGCAGGCGGACGATGATGACGTTCGACAGTGCCGCGCCGGGGACATCGACGCCTTGCCAGAAGCTGTCGGTGCCGAAGAGCACGCTGTTGTCTTCGCTCTTGAACTGGGCGATCATCGCGCTGCGGTCGAGCTCGGCGCCCTGCTGGAGCAGGCCGAAGCGATTTTCCGCCAGCCAGTCCTTGAGCCGGACGGCCATATCCTGGAGCATCTGGTAACTGGTGAACAGGACGAAGGCCCGGCCGGCCGTCCGCCGCAGGTACTGCTTGAGCACCTCGGCGGCCGCGACGAGGAACTCGGGCTCGTTCGGGTCGGGCAGGTCCTTTTCGAGGAAGAGCGTGACCTGTTTCACATAGTCGAAGGGCGAGTCGAGGTGCAGGGCGTCGAAGTCGCTCAGGCCGATGCGGCCGGCGAAGAACTCGAACCCGTTGTTCGCGCCCGTGCTCAGCGTGGCGCTGGTGAGGATCACGGACTTGTAGTTGGCGAAGAGGCAGCGCTGCACCTCGGGTCCGACATCCAGCGGGGCCGCCCGCAGCCGGATCGTCCGGCGCACCTCGCCTTCCGCCTCGACCCAGTAGATGCGGTCCTTCTGCTCCTGGGAAAGAAAGCCGGCCAGGTCTCCGAGCAGAACGGCGCAGTGGTCCGCCGCGCGGGCGAGCTCGAATTTCTGGTCCTCGTCCTCGCCTTCGCTGCTGAGGGTGTCCAGTCGCTTCTTCAGTTCCGTCAGCGCCGGCGAGACCGTGTCGTCAATGAACCGCGGCGGGCACCGGCCGTTGCCCTTGTCCCGCTCGGCGTCGTACCAGGCCTGGACTTTCTTGAAGAACGCGTTCACGGCGCCATCCACCTCGCGCACCAGCGCGACGGCATCGTCGTCGCCGGCGTGGGCGAGCAGACCCCGGTGTGTCCGCGTATTGTAAAGACCGTCCAGGAGAAAGCGGGTCCGGTAGTTGCTGATGTCCACGCCGAAGTGCTCCTCGGCCACGCGCTCGATGTTGTGGGCCTCGTCGATCACGACGACCTGGTACTTCGGCAGAAAGCCGACCTGCGCCTCCTTCAGGATGAGGTCCGTGAACAGCAGGGCGTGATTGGCGACGATCAGATTCGCCTCGTTCCAGCGTCTCCGGGCGCGATGATAGAAGCATGCGCGGTAGCGGCGGCATTTGCGGCCGGGGCAGTTGCCGTGCTCGCTGCAGACCTTGTCCCATGTCGCCGCGCTGGGCAGAAACGGCAGGTCGCTGCGCGAGCCGTCCTCGGTGGTCTCGGCCCATTGGCTGATCCGGTCGAGCTCGTGCGCGCCGGGCCCGAAGAGCGACCGCTGACTGCGGAAGGCAAACTCGAGCCGCCGCCGGCAGAGGTAATTGCTCCGGCCTTTGGCCAGGACCGGGGTGAACGTGTAGGGCAGGCAGCGGGTCAGGAACGGAATGTCCTTGTGGGCGAGCTGCTCCTGCAATGTGATCGTGAAGGTGCTGATGACGGCCTTCTGGCCGGTCTCGCAGATGCGTCGAATGACCGGGATCAGGTAGGCGAAGCTCTTGCCGACGCCGGTGCCCGCCTCGACGGCCAGATGACGGCCCTGCGCAAAGGCGGTCTCGATGGCGCAGGCCATGCGGATCTGCTGAGGCCGCGCCTCGAAACCCGGCAGCGCCGCCGCGATCGGCCCGCGCTGGCCCCAGAGCTCTGGTATCGTAGTACTGTGTCTGTCTTCTGCCACCATCGGAAAACCCCGTACGCCGCAACCGCTGCATACTACCGCAAACCCTCAGCTCCCGCAAGCCCGCAGTCGCAGGGCAAACGCAAAGTCGCAAAACGTGGTTGGGTGGCAGCGGCAAGCGGAGTCTTCGGAGCTTGCCGATGGTTTCGCGCGTCGCCATCGGCAAGGCCTGCGCAAAGCCTACGGCCTTGCCGCTGCCACCCGTCGTGGTGTGGGAGATTGCTTCGCTGCGCTCGCAATGACATACAGGAGGTATCGTGGAACGGCGTTGCGTTTGCCCTGCCTGCAGTCGCGTGGCGTATTGACAACCGTATGGTGGGGCCTTACTCTGCTCCTTGGAGAGGATATGACAGCGATAATGTGGGCTGGATGTGAGGAGAGCACGATGGCACAGAATCGGGCCAACGCCGGGATATGCCAGGTGGGATGGGGATTGGTCCTGATGGCTCTGTTCGCTCCCTGTGCCGGGGCCGCAGGCAGTCAGTCATCCGGGGTTGGAAGCCAGGGGTTCCAGCGGGAGAAGGGGCTGGAGGCCCTGGCGCGGTCGGACGTCCGGCAAGTGGTTTTTGCGACCCGGCTCGGCTATGACGATTCCCACTGGTATGCCAATATCGGCTACTACTGCGATGATGAGGACCACAAGGCCTACGCCGGCAACGGCAAGCCGGATGAGAGCGGTTTGTACCTGTTGGACGCCGCCACCGGCGAAGTCCGTGCCCTGTTCGACGCCAACGGTGGCGGCATCCGGGACCCGCATGTCCACTATGACGGCAAGACGGTCCTCTTCTCATATCGTCGATCCGGGAGTGATTATTACCACCTCTACGAGATCCAGGTCGATGGGACCGGGATGCGGCAGGTCACCCAAGGGCCCTATGACGACTATGAGGCCGCCTACCTGCCCGACGACGACATCGTCTTTGTCTCCACGCGGAGCAAACGCTGGGTCGGCTGCTGGACGACGCAGGTCGGCACGCTGTTTCGCTGCGACCGGCAAGGCGGCAACATCCGCCCCCTGTCGTTCAACCTGGAGCACGACAACACGCCGGCGGTCCTGTCCGATGGCCGCATTCTCTACACGCGGTGGGAGTACGTGGATCGCTCGCAGGTCGGCTACCACCAGCTCTGGACGATGAACCCGGACGGGACCGGGGTGACGACGTTCTTCGGCAACCAGCAGCATTACCCGCTGTTCATCGCCGCCAAACCGATCCCCGGCGGGGATGACCTGCTGCTGATCGATTCCCCCGGCCACGGCCGCACAGACCATCGCGGCCACGTCTGCACCATCACGGATCGGTACGGCCCGGACGACCCGAGAGGCTCCCGCCGGATCACGCCCAAAGCGGCGTTCAACGATCCGGTGCCCATCGATGCCACGTCCTTCCTGGTGGTCTCCAACAGGCAACTCTTTCTGGGGACCTACGACGGCGCTCTGACGCCGGTGGTGACCTACAAGGGCAACGCGAACATGCATGAGCCGGTCCTGGTGCGACCGCGCCCACGGGAGAGAATCCCTTCCGACCGCACCAATGCCCGCGAGGGGACCGGCAAGATGATGCTGGCGGACGTTTACGCCGGACGGAACATGGAAGGCATCCGGCCGGGCGAGATCGCGAAGCTGCTGGTCCTGGAAACCCTGCCCAAGCCGGTGAACTTCAGTGGCGGCATGGACCTGACCTCCTGGCTGGGCACCTTCACGCTGGAACGGGTCCTCGGCACCGTGCCGGTCGAGGCCGATGGCTCGGCCTTCTTCGAGGTGCCCGCGGGCCGGCCCGTGTTCTTCGTCGCCCTGGATGCCAACGACCTGTCCGTCAAGCGGATGCAGAGCTTCACGAACGTGATGCCGGGCGAGACCCTCGGCTGCGTCGGCTGCCACGAGCCGCGGACGCAGGCCCCGGGCACCGCCCGTGTCGCCGGCATCCTGCCCGCGCGTGTCGAAGGCGTCCCGCCTTCGAATCGAGGGCCGGAGGCCCTCGCCACACGCGCTGTCCCGCTGGCGGTCCAACGGCCCGCCAGCCCGATCGCGCCCTTTGCGGGACTGCCGGATGTGCTGGACTTCCGCCGGGACATTCAGCCGGTGCTCAATGCCCGTTGTGTCGCCTGTCACAGCTATGAAAGACCCGAGGGCCACGTGGTCCTGACGGAGGACCTCGGGATCACCTGGTCGATCAGCTACTACACGCTGCTGGCCACCGGCCAGGTCGCGGACGGCCGTAACGGCCTGGGCAATCAGAATCCCCGCACCATCGGGTCCTCGGTCAGCAAGCTGCTGGGCAAGATCGACGGCTCCCATCATGGCGTCACCGTCACGCCCGTGCAATGGCGCACGATCTGGCTGTGGATCGAGAGCGCGGCGCCCTATGCGGGGACTTACGCCGCCCTGCGCAATCTTGAGGAGCAGACGCGGGAAGGTCCCGGGCACTTTGTCTTTGGCTCGGCGGTCCTGAACCAGCGCTGCCGGCAGTGTCACGGCCAGGGCCGCCAGGCGCCGCCTCTGCCTTTGAGTATGTCGGAGGAGCAGCGACGAGAGATGACTAAGACCCTGGGGCTCGCCCCGTACGAGCGGATCGTGCGCAAAGACGATTACCGCTTTTCCGCGCACGTGCTGCTGAACATGTCGCGCCCGGAGTACTCGCCCCTGCTATTAGGTCCGCTGCCCACGTCGGCCGGCGGCTGGGGCCGTTGCCCGGAGGGCTTCCAGGGGATGCAGGACCCCGGGTACCAGGGCCTGCTGGCGGCCCTGCGCAAAGGCAAAGAGGGCCTGGAAGCGACGCCGCGGTTCGGGACGCCGCAATTCCGCCCCAACCGCCAGTATGTCCGGGAGATGAAACGCTTCGGCGTCCTCCCGGCCCAGTTCGACCCGGCCCGCGACCCCATCGACGTGTTCCAGGTCGATCAGGACTACTGGAAGCTCTTCTGGTACTACCCGGACGGCCCGAAGAAGTGGCCCTTCATCGACTGAATCAAGGAGATCCGCCCTGGGGCAGAATCGGCGCCGAATGTATTGACGAGGCCTTGACACGTCCTGGGCCGAGTAGTATCATGATCCCGTTATGTCCTGTCGGTACCTCTTGGGGGGGCACCCACGTGTACATCAGGATTCCGAAGAGAGTTTGTGCCGGCAGCGGTCTGACATAGGACGATAATCGAAATGACAGATAGAGGGGCAGCAGATGAACGAGCAATGTGCAGGTTGTCCGTGGCTGGATGAGCCGAAGAAGCAGTGCCGGCGTACGCCGCCACGGTTCTGTTCCGTGGATGAGGCCGCCCAAGCCGGGCCGGTACAGAGGACTACGCCGGTGGTCGACAAGCCGGATGCGCCCCGGACGAGAATCCACCGCGCGGCGTGACACGGGCGCCGGTTGCCGGCATAATGGGACCGTTGCACGCTGGGGCGATCCTGTTTCTTGGGGCCGTCGCCTGCGGATCGCGCGACACCCTTATGAATTTTGACGGACAAGATCGGTACTCGCGCCGCACCCGTTGTTTCAGCGACTTACCTCGCGCCGGGCAACGTGTGGTTGTAGGGTGGGGCTTGCCCCACCAGGAACCCGAACCCAAGGAGAACTTGGCCTTTCACGCTTAGGACGGTAAAACCGGGCGCTCCGAGCTGAAGATCTCGACGAGGGTTTGGCAAGGCGGCTGGCCCCGCGTCGCCGCGTTGCCGGGAAAGGAGACCTGCATGAACCGAGGACAGATGGCAGGGAACGGAAGCCCGCAAACAGCGACATGCTTGGTGATTCTCTTGCTGTGCGGGGGGCCGGCATCGATGGCCCAGACCCAGGCCGCGGCGCCGCCGATGAAGTTCGTCCGGGTCGCCGAGGACAAGAGGGATTTCGTTCTGGAGGACGGCCGTCCGTTCGTGGCGTGGGGCTTCAACTACGACCATGACGAGAAGGGCCGGCTGCTGGAGGACTACTGGGAGACCGAGTGGCCCAAGGTCGAGGAGGATTTCCAGGAGATGAAGGACCTCGGCGCCAATGTCGTGCGCATCCACCTGCAATTAGGCAAGTTCATGCGACTGCCCGAGGAGCCGAACGAGGCCGCCCTGGCCCGGCTGGCGCGCGTGATTGAGCTGGCGGAACGCACAGGTCTGTATCTCGACGTGACCGGGCTGGGCTGCTATCACAAGAAGGACATCCCCGCCTGGTATGATGAACTGGCGGAAAAGGATCGGTGGGAGGTCCAGGCCCGGTTCTGGGAGGCGGTCGCCGGATGCTGTGCGAAGAGTCCCGCGATCTTCTGTTACGATCTGATGAATGAGCCCATCCTGCCCGGCGCCAAGAAGGAGACCGAGTGGCTGGCAGGCGAGCTGGGCGGCAAGTTCTTCGTCCAGCGCCTCACGCTCGATCTGGCGGGACGCACGCGGGAACAGGTCGCCAAGGCCTGGGTGGACCGGCTCGTCGGGGCGATCCGCCGGCACGATCGACGTCATCTGGTCACGGTCGGTGTGATCCCTTGGGCCCTGGTCTTCCCCAAGGCCAAGCCGCTGTTCTACTCCAAAGAGGTCTCGGAGAACCTCGATTTCGCCAGCGTGCACTTCTACCCGGAGAAGGGGAAGATCGAGCAGGCCTTGACGGCTCTGGCGGTCTACGACGTCGGCAAGCCCCTGGTCATCGAGGAGATGTTCCCGCTCAAGTGCAGCGCCGCGGAGTTGGGGGCCTTCATCGACGGATCGCGCAAGATGGCCGACGGCTGGATCGGCTTCTACTGGGGCAAGACCCCCGGAGAATGCCGCCGCTCGAACACGATCCCCGATGCCCTGATGCTGGCGTGGCTGGAACTGTTCCAGGAGAAAGCCGGCGCGATCCAGAGTCCGCCGCCGTAGGCAGGGGCGGACGTTGGACTTTGTGAACGGAATGGGCAGCACCGCGTCCACATTGTCCATTTCGTCCACAGCGTCCACTCTATCCACAATTACGACGATTTGACCCCCGGCAAATTCCTGCTATGATAAGTGCCGGCAACGCCCGCGTCTCGGGCGCGGCCGCAACGATTTGTTGATCGAGGCTGATATGAGCATTATCTCTGCAATCGGGAATACCCCTCTGGTCGAGTTGACGCACCTCAATTCGAAACGCCCCGGCGTGCGCCTCTTCGGCAAGCTCGAAGGCGCCAATCCCGGCGGCTCGATCAAGGATCGCCCGGCGTATTACATGATCGAGAAGGCCGAGCAGTCCGGCGCGCTGGTTCCCGGCAAGACGATCCTGGAGGCCACCTCCGGCAATACCGGCATCGCGGTCGCGATGATCGGGGCCGCCAAGGGCTACCGGGTCAAGCTGTGCATGCCGGAATGTGTCAGCACGGAGCGCCAGCAGATCCTGCGGGCGCTGGGGGCGGAGGTGGTCCTGACGCCCGCGCGGGAAGCTACCGACGGCTCCATCCGCCGGGCGCACCAACTGCTGGAGTCCGAGCCGGACACCTACTACATGCCCAACCAGTTCGAGAACGAAAGCAACATCCTCGCCCACTACGAGACGACCGGGCCGGAGGTCTTCGCCCAGACGAACGGCCGGATCGACGTCTTCGTCGCCGGGATGGGCACGACCGGCACGCTCATGGGCGTCAAGCGGTACTTCCGGGAGAAGAAGCCCCAGACCAAGGTCGTCGGCGTCGAGCCCGGCGTGTGCCACACGATCCAGGGACTCAAGAACATGAGCGAGTCCATCGTGCCGGGCATCTACGACCCCAACCTGCTGGACGAGAAGGTCACCGTCGAGGATGGCGAGGCCTTCGAGACCACCCGTCTGCTGGCCGCCCGCGAGGGCATCTTCGTCGGCATGTCCAGCGGGGCGGCGGTGGCAGGGGCCCTGCAAGTCGCCCGCCGGATGAGCGAGGGCACCATTGTGGTCATCCTGCCCGACCGCGGCGACCGCTACCTGAGCACGACGCTCTTCCGCTCCATTTGCGCCAAGTGTCCACCGTAGGACAAATTCGAAATTCCAGGCACCCGATCCGTCCGATCGGGCGGATCGGACGAATTGGACGGATCGGACGGATCCTGGAATTTGATGCTTCCGCCCCCGGGGCGGCTTTGGTGCTTGGAATTTGGAATTTCGGCCGCAGCCTTCGTCCCATAACGCAAAGTGGTGTCTCACCGCATCGGATATTGTCCCTTCGGGCGGTCTTTGGCCGATAATAAGGCCAGTGTGCCCGATTGGCCAGAGTCACCTGTTGGGATGCCATGACTATGCGGCAGCAAATCGATCCCGTGCCCATGCCGCGGTTGCCGCGGACGAACCATCAGACCAAGTCCTGCCCCTTCTGCGCCGAGACGATCCGTTATGAGGCGATCAAGTGCCGTTTTTGCGGCGAGTTCCTCGACGGCAGCCGCCGGAACGGAAACGGCAAGCGGAAGAAAGAGGAGGAAGGGACTACCGTCGCGGCCGGCGCCAATGTCGCCCCGCTGCGCAACGGTGCTCACCCGCGGAAAGGGACGCCGGTGACATCGGCCGAGCCGGAGGTCCCCGAGCCGGAAGAAGGCACATCCGTTCTCTGGTGCGGGCGGCCGAGCCTGCTGGCCTTGGCCGGGGTGTTCCTCAAGACCGGCGGCTTCATCGCTCTCTGCGGCGTGGTATACCGTTATCCGGTGATGGCGCTCGTCCAGTACCTGCTCCGGGCCAACGTACGGGTCGAGCAACTGGTGCAGATCGAGGGCTGGCTCGACAGCGGCGTCCTGGCCCTGGCCCTGCTGGCGGCGATGACCCTTGCCTGGAAGGTCCTGGCGCTCAAGAGCATCGGCTACGAGGTCACGCCGGACCGGATCGAGTGGTCCCGCGGCATCTTCGACCGCCATGTGGACAACATCGACATGTTCCGCGTCGTCGATCTGAAGCTGCGCCAGTCCCTCCTCGAATGTCTCCTGGGCATCGGGACCGTGATCGCCCTGACCTCCGACGAATCCGACCCCGAGTTCGAGTTCATCAAAGTCCACCGCTGCCGCGACCTCTACGACACCCTCAAAGAAGCCGGCCTCCAGGCCGACAAGAAACGAAACGTCATCCACGTGGAATAGGGCCACCGGGAAGTCCGAAAGCCACTGGAGGATAGGCCGCTTTCTTGACAGTGCTCACGCGGGCATTGGCCGCCAGCAAGTCATCACTGGGACACCCCGAAGAAGCCCGGCTCTCATCCAGACGGGATGGTTCCCACTTCTATTCCTCAGCTTGTGTGGCACGCATTACAGATGCAGGCTTCAGGAGAAGTGCCTATTGTTTCAGCTTGTGCCGTTCACCCGTGCTCTCCAATGACTCCTTCACTCTCGCGTTGCGTCCATGATGCGCGTAGTCGAGTGCTGTTCGATCCTCCTTGTCTGCTATCTCGGCACCGGCTCCATGCTCCAGGAGCAACTCGACCATCTCAGGATCATCCAAGAAAGCTGCCTGATGCAACGGGGTCCGGCCAGCCGTCGTCCGCGCATTGACGTTTGCTCCATGTGCTATGAGTAATCTGGCAATCTCAAGACTATGTGTGGAAGCGGCCCCATGCAGGGGTGTCTCCCCATTATCCCCCACGGCATTGACATCCGCACCATGGGCGATCAGCATCTGCACAATGTCCTTGTCGCCGGGACCAATCAGATCGCGCGGATGGCCTCCGGTGGTTGCCTCATGCAGGGGAGTCCAACCATGTTCCCCTTTCGCATGGACGTCCGCCCCGTGCGCGAGCAACAATTCCACGACCGCCTTATGATGTCCCCAGGCAATCGCCTCGTGCAGCGGTGTCTGCCCGGCGACATCCCTTGCATTGACGGCGGCCCCCCGCGCGATCAGCAACGCGGCAGCATCCTGGTTGCCGGTCTGTGCCGCCGTATGCAGTGGGGTTTGGTCGCCCAGACCACCACGGGCATTGGGGCTGGCGCCATGAGCCAGAAGTATTCTGGCTACTTCCAGATGCCGGCGGCGGATGGCCCAAAGCAGGGCGGTTCCGGGCGGGGTCCGGCTCGGGCCGAAGGACCAGTAGGGATCCGGGCCTTCAAGAGGAGGAGCCGCCACATCAACATAAGCCCCTCTGGCAAGCAGCAGTTCCACGATAGCGGCATGTCCCCTGCAGGCGGCACAGAACAGGGGTGTCCTCCCATCCGAATCCTTCAGGTCCAACGCCGCCCCTTTGCCAACGAGCAACGCAACGACTTTGTCATGGCCTTCGTAGGCCGCTTTGTGCAGAACGGAGACGCCGTTGTACAACTGCGAATCGACGTCGGCTCCGTGCACCAGGAGGACCTCCGCGGCCTTGTCGGCCCCTCGGGCGGCGGCGACATGCAACAGCGTATCGTGAGATTGTTCTTCCACCTGCAGCTTCGCCCCAGCGGCAATGAGCATCCTGAGCATCTCGGGGTGATTTGCACAGACGGCCTCGTAGCGCAGTGTTCGTTCCCGGCCAACTCTCGCATTGATATCAGCGCCCTTGGCGATCAAGACTTGGACGATCTCCATATGGCCCCTGCGGACGGCCTCGTGCAACGGGGTCAAGCCGCCGCGCCGCGCTCCGTTGACGAAAGCACCCTTCGCAATCAGCAGTTCCACTGTTGGTCTATGTCCTCCACCAGCCGCATAGTGCAGCGGTGTCAGGCCGAACTCATCCTGGGCATTGACGCCGAGACCCCGTGCAATCAGGGTCTTCACTTGCGAGGCACTGCCATTGTGAGCGGCACGATGGAGCGGGGTCGTGGTCCTGATGCTCGGCCTCCTTCCGCATCCGGAGGATAGAAGCAGCAACGCCGTAAGGATGACCCATCCTGCTTTCATTTGCCGACACTCCACGAATATCGATTCCGTTTGCTCCTGTACTATATAGGAGACGACGCCGGGGCACCAGTTGAGTTATCGAAAACTGTGAAGCGGGTGTCTTTTCTGGCGGCGGCGACGGCCTTGAGGGCGCTGGTCTCTTTGTCTTTGATCTCCAGCATGATGTCGAAATCGTGGGGGCGGCTTTGGGTGAGGAGCGAGCGGAAGTCCTTCAATTCGATGCCGGCGGTGTGCACGCCGCGGGGTTTGCCGGCGGCCTGGGTGCTGTAGTCCACCATGGGAAGGCCGCATTCCGGTCGCCAAGTGGGGCCGGTTCGCTCGAAGCAGGCCGGCAGGTCTTCGCCGTGGTTGAGGAGGGAGTGATGGAAGGTGTCGAGCAGCACGGGCAGACCCGTTTCCTCGTGGATGGTCAGGCAGTCGCGCAGCGAGTAGCTCTTTTCGTCGTTCTCCACGACCAGGCGGTCGCGTACGGCGTGGTCGAGGCGGGCGAATCGTTCGATGAATCTTCGGATGCTGCCGGCCCGGTCGCCGTAGACGCCGCCGACGTGGATCTGGATCCTGGCCGTGCGGTCCAGTCCCATGGCGTCGAGCACCTGGGCATGGTAGAGCAGCTCCCGGCGGCTGCGCTCGAAGATGGCTTCCTCCCGCGAGTTGATCAGCGTGAACGGGTCCGGGTGCATCGAGATCCGCAGGCGGTGGGCCCGGATGAATTCGCCGAGGCGGGCGAAGGAAGCGTGGAAATGAGTCTGCCAGTCGAATTGGCACACCGGATGCGAGGCGAAGGGGACAAGGTCGGATATGATCCGGAAAAAGAGAATCTGTCGCGCAACGTTCCACCGGAGGATCTCTCCCAGGCAGTCGAGATTGCCGGAGACGGTCTCGATCAGACGCTCTTCGGAGAAGGACTTGAGCCGGAACGTCCGGTCCGCCTTGCAGCCGATCGTCAGATTGAGGCAGGGGTATCCGATCTTCATCTATATTCCCATTCATATTCTCTTGCCTTGCCGGCGTCGCAGAACCATCGTTCTGGCCGCCACACTACTATACGCATGGCAGCCCGGGGAAGCCCGCGCGGGCAGTGTCGTCGGGCAAGAGACTACGCAGATTTCCGCCGGTGGCGGCGCAATCCTTGATTCGGCCACGCTTTGCCGCTACCCTGCGGAGCCGATTTATCGCAGGTAGTCAGGTGGTAAGGAGTCGCTTGTGCCGGAATTGCCGGAAGTTGAGAATATCGCGTTGGGGTTGCGTCCGGTCCTCGTGGGCAAACGCATCGCGTGCGTCTGGGTCGGGATTCCCCGGATCGTTCGAGGTCCGCACCGGCGGCGCTGGCGGCTCTTCCTGGCCGAGTTGACCGGCCGGCGAATTGAGAGTGTCACCCGTCGGGCCAAGCGGCTCATCCTGGCGACGGAAGGGGGCTTGGCCTTGGTGTTTCAACTGGGCATGACCGGCAAATTCCTCCTGCCGGACCCGGGAAGGGGCCGCGCGGCGGCCACGCCCAAGCATACGCGCCTGATCCTGTTGTTTCAGGACGGAACGGAGCTTCTTTTCGTGGACCCGCGCCGGTTCGGGCGCGTGTGGTGCCTGCGGGACCTGGCCCCGGAGGCATCCGACGCGGTGATGGAAGCGGCCGGCCTGACGCCGTTGGGCCCGGAGGCGCTGGACCTGGACCGCAAGACCTTCACCGCCATTCTCCCGACGAACCGACCCATCAAGGCGCTGCTGCTGGACCAGAGCCGCATCGCCGGTCTAGGTAATATCTACGCCGACGAATCCCTCTGGGCCGCGTGTATCCATCCGGCCCGAGCCGGCTCTTCTCTCACCGCCGCCGAGGCGGGAATACTGCTGCGTGAGATCCAAAAGGTCCTGCGCCGTGCCACCCGCGCGGGCGGCACGACCTTTAGCGACTTTCGCAACCCGTACGGCGAGATGGGCCGGTTTCGGGAGCGGCTGAGAGTCTACGGCTGCCAGGGCCGGCCTTGCCGCCGTTGCGGCACGCCGATCCAATACCTCCGCCTCGCCGGCCGCGGCACGCACATCTGCCCGCGCTGCCAGGCGTAGGACGCCTGTCTCGCAGCGCCCAAGACCGCCCGGCGCGATGGACAGAATGGACGGTGTGGACAGAGTGGACGGCCCAGCGCGGCCTTCGGCCGCAACCAAATCCAAAGAAACCGCAGATTGCGCAGATTTCCGCAGATTTTCAAGGAGAAACCAAGAGAAAGAGACAAGGGACCGGATTGGGCCTTTTGCTTTCTCCTTTCTGCTTCTCTTCCTGAATCTGCGAGAATCTGCGCAATCTGCGGTTTCCCTAAGCCTTTTACGCTGGCGGACTTACTGCCAGTGTCGTCGGAAAGCTTGTCAAGAAAACAAGGTGTGACGGCTTTGTAGTATTTCTACTGTAACCGTTTTATCCCGAGCCGCCGGGGTGAAGACGCGGCGGGAAGCGGCCGGTGCGCGCGTGCCAATGGTAAATCCGGGTTTGTTCGTTGCGGAGGAGCACGTCGCTGACCTCCTGCGC
>VGYL01000024.1 GCA_016872975.1 Planctomycetota bacterium | reverse complement strand
CGCCGGTGGGCGGGTCGTGCGTCGCGCGCCCCCGGGGTTGGAACAGGGTCCGGCGTGGTGGGGCCGATGAGCAACGTGATCGCGAAACTCGCGGGCAAAGACAAATGGCGCGTGGCGGGCCTGATGTCCGGCACATCCGCGGATGGCGTCGATGTGGCGATCGTGGACATTCACGTGTCTGCGGCCCGCGGGACGCGCGGTGCAAGACCGAGAACTGAAGACAGAAGACAGCGGACAGCGCCGTCGTCCGTCCTCCGTTCTCCATCCTCTGGAACCGCCCCCCCGGTGCAGATTCTCGTGCGCGCGTTCGAGACGTTTGCGTATGGCTCGGCCCTGCGCCGGGAGATCCTGAGCCTCTGCTGGCCGGAGACGGCGCGACTCGATGCGATCTGCCATTACAATCACGTCCTGGGCGAGGTCTTTGGCGAGGCGGTCGTCAAGCTCTGCGAGCGCAGCGGCATTCCGCTGGGCTCGATCGACCTCATCGGTTCGCACGGGCAGACGATCTACCACTATCCCAAAGGCGGCCGCCACGGCGGGCGGGCCCTCGGCTCGACCCTGCAGATCGGCGAGCCGTCCCGGATCGCCCAGCGGACGGGGATTACGACCGTGGCGGATTTCCGGCCGCGCGACATGGCCGCCGGCGGCGAGGGGGCGCCTCTGGTCCCTTATGCCGATAGCGTGCTCTATCGCGACGAGCGGTTGTGCCGGACCGTGCAGAACATCGGCGGCATCGCCAACCTGACGTTCCTGCCCGTTGGTAGTGACGCCGCGAGGCGTTTCCGTGCCGAGGGCGGCCCGCCCTCGAAGCGCGGGCAGGATGCCCGCGATACCAAGATATGCTCTGACGAGCACACTACGAACGAGGTCCTGGCGTTCGATACGGGGCCGGGCAACATGGTGATCGACGGGATGATGCGCCTGGTCACGAAGGAGCAGCGCCAGTACGATCGCGGCGGGATGCTGGCGGGCCGGGGGGATGTGCATGAAAGACTCCTGAAGGAGATGCTGCGGCATCCATTCTTTCGGCGGCGGCCGCCCAAGTCCACCGGGCGGGAGGAGTTCGGACAGCAGTACTGCGAATGGCTGTACGGCCGGGCCCGCCGGGAGGGACTACTACCCGAGGACATGGTTGCGACCGCGACGGCGTTCACCGCCGCGAGCATTGCCCTGGCCTATCAGCGCTTCCTGCCGCGATTGCCCGACGAGATGATCCTGTGCGGCGGGGGCGCCCACAACGCAACGCTGGTGCGGATGTTGCGGCAACGGCTCGCCGGCGTTGGAATCCGCGCGACGGACGAATTCGGGATCAGCGTGGATGCCAAGGAGGCCGTCTCGTTCGCGCTTCTGGCCTATGCCACAATCCGGGGGATCGCCAACAACATCCCCACGGCCACCGGGGCGAGCGAACCGGTCGTCCTGGGAAAGATCGTGCCGGGACGACCCGTATGACGCACAAGTGCCTGCCTACCACCGAGAAGCGCAATCCGCGCAGCGCCCAGATTGACACACTGTCGACGCTGGAGATCGTCGATCTGATCAACTCGGAGGATCAGACCGTCCCGGAGGCGGTCGGCACGCAGCGGGAGCCGATCGCCGCCGCGATCGACCTGATCGTGGACCGCTTCCGCGCCGGCGGCCGGCTCTTCTACGTCGGCGCGGGCACCAGCGGCCGCTTGGGCGTTCTCGATGCCTCGGAATGTCCGCCGACGTTTGGCGTCCAACCGACGTTGGTCCAGGGCATCATCGCCGGCGGGCGGCGGGCCCTGGTCCGCTCCATCGAAGGGGCGGAGGATCACGCGGACCACGGCGCCGCGGCCATCGACCAGCGGCGCGTGAGTGCCAAGGATGTGGTCGTGGGCTTGGCCGCCTGCGGCCTGACGCCGTTCGTGCACGGGGCGCTGGCGCGGGCCCGGCGGATCGGGGCGGCGACGGTGTTCGTGACGTGCGCGCCCGAGGCGGTGAAGTCCCTGCCGGCGGACATCATCATCAATCCCGTCGTCGGTCCGGAGGTCGTCACGGGTTCCACGCGGATGAAGGCGGGCACGGCCACCAAGCTCGTGCTCAACACGCTGACGACCACCGCCATGATCAAGCTCGGCAAGGTCCACGGCAATCTTATGGTCGATCTGCGGGCCGTGAACAACAAGCTGCGCGACCGCTCCGTGCGGATCGTGATGGAGTTGACCGGGCTGGCGCGGGCCCGGGCGCAGGCCCTGCTCCGGCGGGCCGAGGGGCACCTCAAGGCCGCCGTCGTGATGCACTTTGGGCGCGTGGATCTGGACCGGGCGTTGGCAATCCTGGCAAGAAACGACCAGATTCTACGGCGGGCCATTGCGGACGCCGGGGAGACAGCATGATTGCACCGCAGACACGAGCAGGCGCCCGTCGGCCGATGCGAAGAAAGCGGACAGAGCCGTCGAAACCACGAAGGACACGAAGAGCCCAGCGCGGCCTCGGGCTTCGCCCATCGGCCGCAACCAGGAAGTTCGTCCCAGAGAAAAGTGCTGTAACGCACTATGGATCAAGACGTTATGAACGCTCTAGTCAAAATCGAGCACGAAAAACAACGTTCTGCAAGATTGTAGTACGAAGAAGATGGGACCAGGACGAAGGTAAGAAGGTACGAACGCGAGAAGGTCGGAGCGTCTTCTCCCCTTCGCACCCTCCTATCTTCTCACCTCCTTCTCTTGCTTCGTGGCCTTCGCGCTCTTCGTGGTTTCATGCCTCTGGTTGCGGCCGAAGGCCGGTGATGGCGATTGTTGTACTGATGGTTCTGGCGGCGACCCGCGCGGCGCCGGCGCAGGATTCCGTCCGGTTCGACGATTTCATCGGCTCCTTTCCCGCAGTCGTGCAGGTGCGGGCCCGTGCGGTCTGGGAGACGCCCTCGTCCGAAGCGGCCGGGGATTCGGCAACGACCGAGGTCTCCGGGAAGGAGATCTCCGACGACGATCTGCTCGCCGCGGCCGGCGGCCCGAAGAAGGACGCCGTGCTGGCGCAGTTGAACGAGTTGCGGGCGCAGTGGCGCGCCGCCGGCGCCGAGCGGGCTGAACTCGTGCAGGCCACGGCCCGCTGGACCTCGTTCGCCGAACGCCTGCAGGGCCGTGACGACATGGGGCCGGTGTTTCTGGGCGCCGTGCGCGTCGTACGGGAGCACGAGGCACTCCTCCGGCGCGCCGAGGCGCGCCTGGCCGCGCTGGAACAGGAGATCCAGTCCCGCCGCGTCGGGGCCGCCCTCGAGGCCGTCGCGCGCAATTTCACCACGCGGGACTGGCTTGTCATCGTCGCGTACCTCGTCCTGACGACCGTGCTGGGCGGGCTGCTGGCCGGCCGGCCGGCGTCGATGAAGGACTTCTTTCTCGGCGGCCGCAAGTTGCCCTGGCCGGCCGTGTGTGGCTCCATCATCGCCACGGAGCTGTCGGCCGCGACCTTTCTGGTCGTCCCGGCCCTGGTCTTCTCCGCCGGCGGCGACATGACCTACATCCAGCTCGCCCTCGGGACCATCCTGGCGCGCTTCCTTATCGGCTACTTCTTCATCCCCGCCTATTACGAGCGCGAAATCTACTCGCCCTACGAGTACATGGGCCGGCAGTTGGGCCCGCGCGTCAAGAACATCACCACCGGCCTCTTCATGGTGGGCGGCATCCTCGCCCAGGGCGCCCGCGTCTACATCGCGGCCAAAGCCCTCCAGGTCGTCACCGGCACCGACGTCGTCACGTCCATCGTCATCATCGGCGTCGTCTCCATCGGCTGGACCATCATGGGCGGGATCACGACCGTCGTGTGGACGGACGCGATTCAGTTCCTGCTCTTCGTGCTCGGGGCGGTGGCCGCCGTGGCGTTCGCCGCGACCAGCGTCGAAGGTGGTCTGGCCGCCATTGTCGCCGAGGCCCGTCACGCCGGCAAGTTCCGGGTCCTCAACCTCAATCTCAATGCCCGTGAAGCGTACACGCTCTGGTGCGGATTGATCGGCTTCAGCTTCCTGACCCTGGCCTCCCACGGCACCGACCAGATGCTGGTCCAGCGCCTGTTCACCTGCAAGGGTCCGGGGCCCGCGCGCCGGGCCATCGTCTGGTCGAGCCTGTCGCAAGTGTTGACCTTGCTGCTGCTGTTCGTCGGCGCTGCGGTCTTCGTCTACTACCGGCACATCCCGCTGACGGCGCCCGAGCGGGTCGTGGTCGAGGCCGACTCCATGAAGGTCTTCGCGGTCTACATCGTGGACGTGATGCCGCCGCTGCTGTCCGGCCTGCTCATGGCCGCCATCTTCGCTGCGGCGATCTCCACGCTCGATTCGCTCCTGGCGGCCCTGTCCCAGTCCACCATCTCCATCCTCTACCAGCCGTTCCTCCGGCCCCGGGCCTCCGACCGCCATTACGTCATGGCTTCGCGCGTCATCGTCCTGATCTGGGGCGTCCTGCTGACCGCCTTTGCCATCTACTGCGACGTCCTCGCCCGCTCGTACGCCGACCTGATTCAATTCGCCCTGGCCATGGCGGCCTACACCTACGGCGGCCTGCTGGGGGTGTTCCTGCTGGCCTTCCTGCCGACGCGGCGCGACGACCTGGGTCTGCTGTGGAGCGTCCCGCTGTCCATGCTCATGGTCTTCTCCCTGAACTGGCATCAGCCGATCGCGCAGGGGATTGTCGTGATGGCCTCGGCGCTTCTCCTGATCCAGGCCTTTCGCCGGCTCCGGCCGCAGCCCGAGAAGATCCTTTATATCGCCCTGGCGGTGCTGCTGGTCCTGATCCTGAGCCTGGCCGTGGTCGGTACAATGCCCGACGGCCGGCCTGTGCACATCACGCTGGCCTGGCCCTGGCACTTCCCGCTGGCCACGGCCATGACGTTCTGCCTCGGCTATCTCGTCGGCAACCGCCGCCCGGCCGCAACGGGGAACGCAGGGTAGAGGCGAACCGGCGTGAACCGCAAAATGCCCGACAGGGAAAAGGCGGGTCCGGGGATCTTCCGTCCCACCATACGTCGGGGTGAGTGGATTTGAACCACCGACCTCTTGGTCCCAAACCAAGCGCTCCGGCCAAGCTGAGCTACACCCCGCCCAAACACCAGAAACAACGGCTGCCATTATACCGTCTCGCACCGCAGCCCTGCAACAGCCGGCCTGGAAAAAGTGCCGCCGGCGGTTATGGGACCCAGGGCCGGCCAACGCCTTGGCCGTGGGATGTCGTTCCCGCAGGGGCAGGCCGGGCGTGTCACGCAGGCGCCGCGCCGCGGCCTCGGTCCAAGCGGGTCGCGCCCTTCCGGCCAAAGTGTCCGCAAAAAAGGTTGCATAAACTGCGGGATTGCGGTAAAATACGCATCTTAGGGAATTGTGTTCGGGCGATATACGGGCCCTCAAGCGCGAACCCTCGCATTGGGGACCCCGGGGACGCGGTACGGCGCGTCTTGGGGTTTTTGGAGAAGGTAGATTATGGCTGGAATGTTCTACTCGCTCAAAGAAGCGGCGCAGCGACTCGGCAAAACCGAAGACCAGGTCAAGCAACTGGCCAAGGACGGCAAGCTCCGGGAATTCCGCGATGGATCGAACCTGCTCTTCAAAATCGAGGAGGTCAACGCGCTGCTGGCCGAGGGTATCGATATCACGGCGGACGATCTGGAGCTTCAGGAGCTGACGGTCGAAGAGCCCGCCGAAGCGTTGGGAGACACCGCGGGTGCCGTGAGCGAGTCCGTTGGGGATGACCTCTTCGCGCCGGACGAGGAGGCGGCGCCGGCTCTGGAAGCCGTGGAGTCGGCCGAGGAAGCCTCGGACTTGGACTTTCTCCTGGAGGACTCGCCGTCCGCCGTGACAGAGCCGCAAGCCGAGGAGTCCGGCGGGATCGAGCCGGAGGAGGCGTTGCCGGCGGCCGAGGCCGCTGCCGAGGACCTGTTCCTGGCGGAAGACCTGGAGTCGCCCGCCGCCGAAGAGCCGCTGCTGGTGGACGAGGCGGAAGGCTCGAGCGAAGAGATCTCGCTTGCCCAGGAATCCGGCGTCCTTGCCGATGGCAGCGACATCAGCGATATGGACACCGCCCTGACCGGGGAAGGCATCAGCGTCCTGGGCGAGACGGATACCGATTACGACGTGACGGAGGATTCGATGGCGGAGACCGCGGGGCCGGCTGCCGCGACCGGCACCAGTGCCGAAGCCTCTCTCGAAGAGATCGAAGACGATGTGAGCCTGGACAGCTTCGGCAGCGGCTCCGGCCTGCTGGACCTGTCGCTCCAGGCCGACGACACCTCGCTCGGCGGCATCCTGGACGAAATCTATACCTCCGAGGGCGGCGAGGATGCGACGCCGGTGGAAGGCGAGGCGGTGGAGGTTGGGAAGGAGGCCTCATTCGACGAGATCACCGCGGAAGCCGACCACGCCCCGGCGGAGGAAGAGGCCGCAGTGCCCGAGCCGGTCGCGGTCATGCCGGCGACGCTGGCGCCCGCCTACGCCGAGATGGCCCCGGATGCCCAGAGCAACATCCTGGGCATGCTGCTGTTTCTGCCGCTGGTCGTGCTGCTCTACACGGCGATTGTGGCCGTCGCGGGCCTGCGCCATGTCACGCCCGGAATCCTGAGTTCCGTGCAGGGCCTGATCTGGTACCTCGCGGGGGGCGGGATCGTGTTGGCGCTGATCGTGTTCGGCGCGTCCTTCATGGCCGGACGCGAGAAGGCGCCCCGAGCGGCCAAGCCGGCCAGGGACAAGAAAGCCAAAGCCGAGAAGCCCCAGAAAGAGAAGGCCGCCAAGGCCCAAAAGCCCGCCAGAGAGGCCTCCGCGAAACCCGCCAAGGAAAAGAAGAGCCTCTTCGGCAAGAAGAAGAAGTAACACGGAAAGGCCAAACAGGCATCTGGGCCACGGAGGACACAGAGAAGAAGAAGTTTGAAGTTTGAAGTCAGACGCGTCTGCGCCTCTTCCAATCGACAAGCAAGAGTCAACCATCGCACTTCACATTCTCTGGGACCTCTGTGGCTTCTTTTCTTAACCTTCTACCGGGTCATTGTTTCTTTTTTCACATTTCCGGACGTCCCGGGCCGGGGGATTCCCATCGGAGAAACCCTGCCGGCCGATCTATGCCATTCTTGAGGGCCGGGGTGTCAGGGGAGTGAATCCCGGCCCGAATCCAGCCGATGAAGCAGCGCCTGCGGGCGCGCGTTGTGGCGGGTGCGCGCCTCTCATAGGGATGAAAGGAGCCGATCATGAAGGAAACAAGCACTCCGATTGAAGCCTTCGAGGAGCCGCATGCCGGCCAGAGCACCATGGTGAAGTGGCTTGGGCCCCTGTTGCTGCTGATCCTGGTGCCGATTCTGGTCGCGGTGGCCGCGGTTTCCAAGCAGCCGCCCAGCATCTGGAGCACCAGCGATATCGTCCTGTTCATCCTGACCGCGCTGCTGTGCACGCTGGTGGCGGTGTCTCTGACGTTGGCCTGTTGCGCCGATTGGCTCAACCGGATCGCCGAAGGCATTCACCCGATCGGAACGCAGGTCCTCGCCATTCACGACACCCAGACCCGCCTGTGTGAAGCGGTGCACAAGAGCAACCTGCAGTTCAGCGTCAAGACCGCGCAGGACGAAGGGACTCAGCGTCTGCTGCAGGACAGCATCGACCGGCTGGTCGCGAACCTGCAGAGCGGGACGTCGGGCGCGGCCGTCCTGAGCGAGACCTTGAAGAGCCAGCAAGAGGGAACGAATGCGGCCATTGCGGCGTTGGCCGCCGCCCATGGCCGGTTGACCGGCGATCTCCAGAAGCTGCGCGAGTTGATGCAGACCGTGGCCGGCGGGGTGGCCGAGGCCGGACGGGAGCAGACCGGCGCCCATGGGGCGCTGCAGGAGAGCGCCCGGGCTTTGGCCGCGACAACCGAGGCCATTCAACAGAGCCAGCTCGCTGTCCAGACACAAGTCGAAACTTTGGCGGAAACCACTCGACAGACCCTGGCCGCCGTCAACGGTGCCGCAGCGGGCCAAACGGCCATCCAGGAGACGACCCAACACGCCGCCGACCGGATGGCCGGCCTCGAAGCGCGGCAGAACGCGCTGGGCGCGGCCCTGCAGGGTCACGGAGAGGCCCTGAGCACGGCACTGGCGGCGCTGACGAGCGGTCAGGGGCAACTGACCGGCGATCTCCAGAGACTGCAGGAATTGAACCAGACGACCGCCGGTGGGGTGGCCGAGGTCGCCCGCGAGCAGGCCGCCGCCCATGGGGCCTGGCAGGACAGTGCCCGGGCTCTGGCCGCGGTGACGGAAACCATGCAGCAGAATCAGCACGCTCTCCAGACGCAGGTCGAGACTGTGACGGACGCCGCCCGACAGACCCTGGCCGCAGTCAATGATGCCGCCGCGGGCCAGACGGCCATCCAGGAGGCGACGAGGCACGTCGCCGACCAGATGGCCGGCCTCGAAGCGCGGCAGAACGCGCTGGGCGCGGCCCTGCAGGGTCACGGAGAGGCCCTGAGCACGGGCCTGACGGCGCTGACGAGCGGTCAGGGGCAACTGACCGGCGATCTCCGGCGACTCCAGGAATTGAATCAGACGGTGGCCGGTGGGGTGGCCGAGGTCGCCCGCGAGCAGGCCGCCGCCCATGGTGTGTTGCAGGACCGTGCCCGGGCCTTGGTCGCCGCGACCGAGGCCATCCAGCAGAGCCAGCACGCTCTCCAGACGCAGGTCGAGACCGTGGCGGATGCCGCCCGAAAGACCCTGACCGCGGTCAATGGTGCCGCAGCGGGCCAGACAGCCATCCAGGAGACGACCCAACACGTCGCCGACCAGATGGCCGGCATCGAAGCGCGGCAAAACGCGCTGGACGAGGTGCTGCGCGGCCGGCATGAGGTCCTGAACACGGCCCTGGCGGCGCTGGCGAGCGGTCAGGGACAACTGACCGGCGATCTCCAGAAACTGCAGGAATGGAGCCAGACGACGGCCGGTGGGGTGACCGAGGTCGCTCGCGAGCAGGCCGCCGCCCATGGTGTGTTGCAGGACCGTGCCCGGGCCTTGGTCGCCGCGACCGAGGCCATCCAGCAGAGCCAGCACGCTCTCCAGACGCAGGTCGAGACCGTGGCGAAAACCGCGTGTCAAGTCATCGCGGCGGTGCACGGCGTGGCGGCGGATCAGACGGCCTGCCATGCGACCACGTGCCGCGTGATCGATCAGATGACCACCAGCCAGGGACAGTTGACCGGCGAAGTCCAGGAACTCCAGGCGCTGACCCAGACCATTGCTGGAAGTGTCAGCGATGCCACCTACGCGCAGGCCGCGGCGCTGGAGGCCATTCACCAGGGGCATGCCACGCTCCGGAGGCAGGTCCAAGAGATGATGGAGACCGGAAAGCAGACCACCGCCACCGTCACTGCCGTGGCGGCGGAACAGACCTCCATGCACGAGGCGGCACGACGCATAATGAACGAAATGACCGGCGTCGGAACGCGGCAGGCCGCTCTGGGCGAGAAACTGCAAGCCCGGCAAGAGGCGCTCGATACGGCCCTGGTCAATCTGGCGGCCCGGCAGGGACAACTGACGGATGACCTGCGGCAGCTTCACGAGCTGACCCGGACGGTCGCCGGCAACGTCACCAATGTCGCCTGCGAACAGGCCACGGCGCGGAACACGCTGCAGGACAACGTTCGCCTCCTGAGCGCGTTCTATGAGACGATGCAGCGCAGCCAGCAGAGCCTCCAGACGGAGGTCGAAAAGGTGGCGGACACCGCCCGCCGGGCGGTGGCCGCCGTGCGCACGCTGGCGGAGGAGCAGACCTCCGGTCGCGAGACGACCCGGCATATGATCGGCGAGGTGGCCGGCGCCGCCATCGCCGCCCTGGCCGGCGGGTACGGACGATTGACCGGCGACATCCAGCAACTCCAGAGCCTGGCGCAGACGGTGGCCGACAGTTGCCCGCGCGAGATCCCGTCGCCCGCCGCCTTCGAGCCGGCGGCTCCTTGTTCGCGGTTGTCCGCGGCGCAGGCAATCGTTCACGGGGAGCAGATTCGCTATGAGGCCGGCCCCGGTCGGGACAACCTCGGCTACTGGAACGAGGCGAGCGACTGGGTTCAGTGGGAGCTCGATGTCGCCCGCCCCGGCCGCTTCAAGGTTCTGGCGGAGATCGCGGCCCTGAGCCCCAGCCGGTTCCGCGTCGTTCTCGGCGCACAGAGCCTGGTGGCCCGCGCACCGGTCACCGGAGACTACGGCCGGTTCCAGGAGGTCGAGCTCGGCGTCGTCGAGCTGACCACGGCGGGCCGGATGGAGTTGACCGTGCGGCCCATACCCGAGGACTGGCA
Source organism: Planctomycetota bacterium (assembly GCA_016872975.1). GTDB lineage: Bacteria > Planctomycetota > Phycisphaerae > Sedimentisphaerales > Anaerobacaceae > PLanc-01. The sequence goes on along the minus strand of VGYL01000024.1, from coordinate 13,081 downwards.
GCCGATCAACCTCCGGTCGGTGGAGCTGGTGCCGCTGGCGTAGAAGCGCCCGGCCCAGCCGTGCGGCGTCAGAGCCAGAGAACTTCCTTGAGGATGTGCTTGATCCAAGGCGACTCGTCGCGCCGGAGATTCTCGATCTCCGCGATCGTGTAAGGAAACACGTCGCACGGCACGGAAAGCCGCGCCGGCAGGAACTCCGGAATCCGGTCGCGAAAGAGCTTGTCGCTGGCGCGCAGGAGAATCAGCAGGTCCGCATCGCTGCGCGGGCCGTACGTGCCGGTCGCGTAGGAGCCGAAGAGGCCGACCTTTGCCACCTCCGGACGCCGCAGCTTCAGATCGGCCGCCCACGCCCGCAGCTCCCGCAGGACGCGCTCCTTATCCGCGAAGAACACCTTGACAGAATTCGATGATCTGTCGCGCATATTCGATCGCCTCGCCGGCCTCTTTTCTCGTGTAGTAGTCGCCCGGGAAGCCCTGATCGAAGCCGTTCGGATACCGGGTGGGAATGTAGTGTTTGTCGAGAGCCCGGGCGGCATCGAGCAGGTCCGTGGAGACGCTCACATGGTCCGCGAGACCCTCCAACAACTTCAGCACCGAATGGCCCCAGCCTTCCCCGTGCCGATGCAGGTAGACCGCTTTGACGGCTTTCTCCGCCCCCTGCTGGGCACTGAAGCAGGCCCATTCGAAATGCCCGCCCTTGGAGGCATCGACGGCGTGGCTCAGATCTCTCTGGGCCTGAGCGAACCAGTCTCCGGACCTGTCAGCCATAGACATTACCTCCAAAGACGGCTGTCGTCCGCACGTGTTTCGTATTTCGGCGACGGTGCACGAGAGATCGCTTCGCTCGCAATGACACATGATGTCCCTTGATGTCATTGCGAGGAGCGCAGCGACGAAGCAATCTCAACCGCACAATTTCTGAAAGGCGGCGCCGGCCCATTCTACCTCAACTCCGCTTCCAGGCAAACGGCTTGCCGGTCAGGCGCTCGTAGGCTTCGATGTACTTGGCGCTGGTCTTCTCGACGATGGTCGCCGGCAGCTCGACGCCGGGACCGGACTTGTTGAAGCGGATGTCCTCCAGGTAGTTGCGGACGAACTGCTTGTCGAAGCTCTCCTGGTCGCGGCCGGGCGCGTACTGGTCGGCGGGCCAGAAGCGCGACGAGTCCGGCGTGAGCACCTCGTCGATCAGGATGATCCTGCCGTCCTCGGTCACGCCCCATTCGAACTTCGTGTCCGCGAGGATCAGGCCCTTGCTCTCGGCGTACCGGCCGCCTTTCTGGAAGACCTCGAGGCTCTTGTCCCGGACGTACCGGGCCTTGTCGGCGCCGACGATCCGGGCGGCCTCCTCGAAGCTGATGTTCTCGTCGTGCAGACCCCGTTCGGCCTTCGTGGCCGGGGTGAAGATCGGCTCGGGCAGCTTCTGGCACTGCTTCAGTCCCGCCGGCAGCTTCGCGCCGCAAACCATGCCGCTCTGCTGGTATTCCTTCCAGCCCGAGCCGGCCAGATAGCCGCGCACCACGCACTCGATAGGCAGGACCTGGACCTTGCGAACGAGCATGCTGCGGCCCTGGAGCTGCTGGACGTGATCCGAGAACGGCTTGGGCAGCTTCGCGACGTCGTCGGAGAGCAGATGGTGCTCGACCTGGCCGCCCAGGAACTCGAACCAGAACTTCGAGATCTGCGTCAGGACAATGCCTTTGTAGGGAATCCCATTGGCCATGACGACATCGAACGCACTGATGCGGTCCGTGGCGACGATCAACAGCTTGTCGCCGAGATCGTAGATATCGCGCACCTTGCCCCGCACCGGCTCCCGGCCGGGAATCGTCGTCTGTAGAATGCTCTGCATGCCTGCTCCTTTGCCATACGGGCCTTTGGCCCGTGATCCTGAATCCCTGGGCATCCGCGCCCATGTTGCTTGAACCCAGCGAACGAGCCACTATGCTAAAGGTCCGCCCGCTGTTCGTCAACTCAAACCGGGCACTGGGGAGTGTGAGTGTGCGACTACGTCCTGTGGGGGCAGATGGCACTGGGCCGAAGGTCCTGGTTCGTAGTGTGCTCGTAAGAGCATAGCTTTTCCCCCGCGCGAGTCCTACCCCACGCCCTGGTGGACGCGCGTTTCGACGTAGGCCAGGACCTGCGCGCCCAGACGCTCGATCGCGGGCGTGGCGGGCAGGAAGCTCAGCAGTTGCTCCAGGAAGCCCTCCGCGCGGAGCCGGGCCAGGGCCGCGGCGAAGTTCATGTCGTAGACCCAGCTCAGCTTGCACAGGATCATGTCATTGAGCGTCTGCATCATGGTGTGGTCGATGAGCTGCCCGCGGGCGACGGCCTCGAACACCGCCGGCGAATAGTGCGGCTCGTCGGGCAGCTCGAGCTTCCAGGGAAAGTGCTCCGGGTCCGCCCGGTACCGGCGGTACAACTGGATCACCACGCGATAGATGTCGAGCTTGTCCGCGTCGCGGATCAGCTGGGCGAACAGCAGGCCCTGGCCGTTCAGATGGGCGGGCAGGACTTTGCGGCCGTGATGCTCGACCGCGGTCTCCACCCACTGCCTCTGGTCGCGGGGCAGGACGTTCAGGACCCCCTTCTGCCGGAGGATCTCGACGCCCAGATGCGAGTGGTCGAGGCTCTTGCCGTCGTTGAAGGTGCGGTATTGGGCGTACTGCGGGAAACGGCCGATGTCGTGGAACAGGGCGACCAACTCGGCAATCTGCTGCTGCCGCTCGTCGAGGGCCAGATGCCCGGCCAGACCGCGGATCTGGGCGCAGGTCCGCTCGGTATGCTCCTGCTTCATCCGCAGATGGGCATTGATGCATTCATCGTCGCCGAAGAAGCGGCTCGTATAAGCGTCGAACCACCGCCGGAAGTGGTCCAACGAATCAGATTCCACGGACATATCGGTTTCCCCATGGGCCACGAAACGGAAAGCCCAAAGTCTACCGAAACCGCCGCAGAATGACCAGAGCCCATTTTGGGATTTACTATTTACCATTTGCGATTTAAGATTTGGCGTCGCTGATCCGTAAATCGTAAATCATAAATCGTAAATGGTGACCGGTATGCCGACGATCAAGGATATTGTCATTCGCAAGCCGACGCCGGAAGAGGTCGAGCGCTGCCAGAGCTGGCCCATCTGGACGGCCGAGCCCAGCACCTTCGACTGGTCCTACACGGAGAAAGAGACCTGCCTGATTCTGGAAGGCAAGGTCACGATCTCGGACGGCAAGGAATCCGTCAACTTCGGGCCGGGCGATCTCGTCATCTTCCCGCAGGACCTCGACTGCGTCTGGAACATCGAGAAGGCCGTCCGCAAGCATTACAGCTTCGGGTAAAAGCGCACGGACGGACACGGCCGGAAAAGGGGACATTCTACTTTTCCGGTCCGTGTCTGGTGGCCGCTACGCCACAAACTCCTCGGACTTGAACTCCAGCCGCCGGCCCGCCTCGGCAGCCTCGTTGACCTTCAGAACCGTCACGGCGGTCTCGTAACCGACCTCGGCGGGGCACGTCAACTTCGCCCGGCCGCGAATGGCGTCGAAGAAATTCTCCAGGTGCGGCTGGTGGATCAGCTTGTCCGACTGCACCTGTTCCGGCAACTGGTAGCACGGCGGCGGCTCGGACTCGCGGCTGTCCAGCCCGGTCGCCTGGGCCGCCGGCTTCTTCTCCGGCTCCACCGCGTCGCCCAGGTAGCCCTTGGCTGTCCAGCGCTCCCACTTCGTCGGCGCGACCCAGCTTTCGCGATAGACCCGGCAGCGCGACGCCCGCTCGGAGACCAGCAGCGTCCCTTCGTGGCCCATGAACATCTCGTAGTACCCTTGGCCGCTGTTGGTCGTGATCGTCTGGTAATACGCGCTGACCGAGCCCTCTGCCGTGGCGTACTCGTAGATCGCCATGACCGTGTCGTACCACTGATGGGTCGCCTGGTCGTAGTAGTTGTTCCGGCCGCTGGCGAGCACCGCCGTGGGCCGAGTCCCGAGGAACCAGTTGTAGATGTCGATCTGGTGCGAGCCGAGATCGACTATCGGCCCGCCGCCCAGACCCTTGTACCAGCGCCAGTTGCGCAGTTGGTGCATCGACTCGTAGCCGTACTTCTTCAACGCGGCCTCCTCGAGCCCCGTCCCTTGGGGCCAGCCGACGGGCTCGTGCACGGACCGGTTCCACTGTCCGTTGATCGCGGTCATGCGCCCGAGCAGCTTCGCCTCGCTCAGCAGTTTCTCCTTGCAGAAGCCGTAGATCGGACTGCTGCGCCGCTGATGGCCGATCTGCAGGAGCCTGCCTGTCTGACGGGCGGCCTCGACCATCCGGCGGGCCCCTTCCAGCGTGTTGGACATCTCCTTCTCGCAGTAGACGTGCAGCCCCGCGTGGAAACAGGCGACCGTGTGCTCCGCGTGCCAGCAGTCCGGCGTGGCCACGATGACCGCGTGCAGTCCCTTCTCCTTGTCGAGCATCTCGCGATAATCTTCGTAGGCGTTGAACCCATGCCGGTACGCCCGCAGCCGTCGCGCCGCCCAGCCGCGGTTGTACGGCCAGATGTCGCACACCGCCTGAAACCGCACGCCGGGAATCCGCCGCGTGGCCTCCATGAGCGCCTTGCCCTGCTCGCCCGCCCCGAGCAACGCGGCGTTGATGACCTCCTTGCCCTCCGCCGCCCGCAACGGTCCGAACACCGCCGGCCCCAGCGCCAGCGCCGCCCCGGCCCCCGCCGCCGATTTGAGTAACTCCCGCCGCCCCCACTCTTGTTGTACCCCGCTCGCGCCCATAACGTCGCCCCTTTCCCATCGCCCGACGGACCCCGCCCGTCAAGACGACGCAGTATGTCCCCAATACCTTACACGGGAGCTCCCTGACCGGAACCGGCCGGCGTATCGTGCTGTCCGGCCGTTCCATCAGTACAGTTGCGCACGGGACAGAGACGTTACAGCCCGTTGGGGGAGGAGCCGGCTGTTCTCGAATCCCTCAGCAGCGCCGGAGGGAGCGCCCCGTGGCGAGGGCGTCCCGCCCTTGCGTCGCGAGGCCATCTTGGCCTTGCTCTCTCGGGACGCGGGCACCGCGGACTCCCCAACGCGAAAGGCCCCTTTGGGGCTCCCCTTGTACCGCGGGCAGGATGCCCGCGACACGCAAGGGCGGGACGCCCTCGCCACGTTGAAGGCCCTCGCGTGTATGCCGGCGCAGACATGTTTCATCCGATGGACAAGACATGCCCATGCAAACGTAAGTACGGCACCCGGAGCCGGATGCCGCCTATTTCCGGGTCGGCGAGACCGGATCGCGCCACTGGCGGTAGTCGCGCGTATCGCCTTTGGGAATGATGGCCAGCTCTTCCGGCTGCAGCGGCCACGGGCTGGCGAATGAGAGCGGATCGGGGACGCCGATACCTTTCTGGCGGGCCGGGGAGTCGGGTTTCAGGGAGAAGTCCTTGGCCGCCGGAGCGACGAACTGCGGGTCGGCGACGATACCGGCGTTGGCGTCGAGAACGATGGGTTCGAAGGTGCCAGGCGCGCCGCCCTTCTGGAGGTCGTGCTCGTTGGCCCAGAACAGATTGTGCTCGAGCGCCAGGCTGCCGTCGGACTTGGCGAAAGGCGACTCGTCGTTGATATCCGCGCGCGTAACCCCGGCTGAGGCGGCATAGAAGATGTTGCGGCGGACGCTCGGTTTCGAGGCCCCGAGAATCGCCAGGCCGCACTGGCGGTTACTGGCGAAGGTGTTGCCCTCGACCAGGTCCTGGTTCTGGAACCAGCACCACATCCCGCCCATTTCGTTGGCGTAGAAGAGGTTCCCTTTGACCGTCGCCGCCGTCTGGCCCGACGCATAGATCCCGCTGCGGGCGTTGCCGAAGATCAGATTGCCCAGAATCTGGGGCGACGCGTCGTCATAGCGGATGCCGTGCCAGGCGGCCCCCGAGACCCGGCACCGCTCGATGGTCGCCTGGCAGCTTCTGCCGACGACAATCCCGGCGTAGTGGCAGTTGCGGATGTCGCTGTCGGTGATACGAACTTCGGAAGCATCCTGGCGGCCGCCCACGGTGACCCCGGTGCCCCAGACCGCCGCCACCAGACAGCGCTCGATCGCGGCGTTGGCCTGGTCCGCGATCAGGATGCCGCCGCCCGGTCCGGCCACCACCGCGCAGTCCGACAACCGGGCTTCGCACCGGCCGAGCCGGACGATGGTCACTTCGAGTGACTGGCCCTCGATCCGCCGGCCGGGTCCACTGAACTTGAGGCCCCGAACCGTCACGCCCCGCGCGCCGGCGATGGTCAGGACCGGCCGGCCCACGTCCTCCGTGAGTCTCTGGCGCAGCCGAGCGAGCTCCTCGGGCGAGGACGGGGCCTTGCGCTTGAGTTCATCGACCAACTCGACAACCCGGTTCTCCACCAGGATGGTCGTCTTATCCCAGCCGGCGCCCTCCAAGGTCAGGGGCTTGTCGATCGTCAGACGTTCGCGGTACACGCCCGGTTCCAGGCGGATCGTGGCGCCGGGGGCCGCGGCGTTGATCTTCTGCTGGATCGGGCCGGGACTCTCGGCGCCGGTCGCGGCCTCAGACGAGGATCGGGACGACGCATCCTGCCCTCCGGCCGGCGGCTCGCACTCGAACACGTCCTTATAGAGGCGAAGAAGCTCCGTCTTCTCGCTCTCGGTCCTGGCGGCCGCCCACGCGGCTCTCAGGATCTGCTCGGTTCGCTGCCAGGCGGCGTCCGTGGAGGTCCGCAGGCCCGAGATGATTTTGGAGCGGACACCGCTCTGCCAGTCGGCCAGGGCCAGCTCGATGAGCCGCCGGATGATGGGTGCATCCTTGTCGAGCACCAGCGCCAGCCCGGACCCGGCCGCTTGAGCACGTACGTTGTGATCGCTGTCCGAAGCCAGCTTGAACAGGAAGGGGATGACATCGGGGTGCAGCTCTTGGGTGGGCAGCACCCGCCGGCCGTCGGCGCCATGGCGCTCTGCCCGACTCTGCTCCTCCCGCAAAGGCAACAGCACCCACCGGCCGGCGACGGTCCGGGCCACTTCGCGGCGCACCTTCGGGTCCGGGTCGCCGGCCGCGGCCTGCAGGGCCGGCAGGAACGAATCGTCCAGAATCGGCGCGATCTCCTGGCGCCACATCATCGTCAGGACCTCGTAGCGGGCCGCACTGCCGCCGGTCCGCAGCGTCTCCCGGAATTGCGGCATCTGGCCGGTGAACTTCGCTTTGACCTGCTCCAGGCGCCTGCTGCGTTGCCACTGCTCGAAGTCCAACTCGCCCTGGAAGTGCTTCACGAGCACCTCGGCGATCTCGCGGCGGGCGGGGTCCGGGTCCTGCACGTGGGGCCTGATATAGGTCAGCAGCTCCTCGCGCTGGGAGCCGATCCCGCGCGTGATCTCACCGACGCTATCACCTTGCAGACAGATGTCGGCCAGGGTGCGCAGGAGGTTCGGCGTCTTGACGCGGACGAAAGCCAGTCCGAAGTGGACCGCCTCGGGCCGTTGCAGCGGCACGGCGTGGTACAGAATCTCCACCGCCCGGGGGTCCTGCGTGCCCCCGGCGCGGAAGTACCGCCCGCCAACCCACGCGAGAACGACCCCCCGGCGTTGTGTCGTCCGACGAAAGCCCTGGCGCACAGTCGAGAGAATCTCCTCCTCGGACCGCCGGTCCTTGTCCACAGCCTCAAGAAGCGTATCGAGCTTCTTGCCCCCCTCCGGATCGTCCGGGAAGAACCCATTGGGATCCGGCGGCACATATCGATCCGTCCGCTGCCAGGCCAAGCCGGGATCCGCAGCCGGTCCCGGCCCGGATGTGGCGGACGTGGAGCCGCACAGGCAAAGAGAGATAAGGGTCACAGAGACGGAAAACCGTAGTCGCCATTGCCGCAATTCGTGGAGCCGCACTTGCACACCTCGCTCTTCACTGAACACGCAAAAACGCATCTGCTCACGACAGCCAAGCGATGATACCATCCGATGTGCATCTCTTCAACTGTCGCGGCGTGCTCGACAGGGCAATTGCATGCGCCCCACCACCTTGGTGACGAGCGTTCGGAGTTCCGCCTTCAGGCGGGTCAAACAGTCTGACCTTCCTTTCTTCTTTCAATAGGGAGCCGGCTGCGCCGGAAGACTGTCAGACCCGCCTAATGAGTTTTGACGAGCAAGTTCGGTAGTGTGTAGGGTGGGGCTTGCCCCACCGCTTTCCTTGGGTCCGGCTTCCCGGTGGGGCAAGCCCCACCCTACAGCCACACGTTGCCTGGCGCGGGGCACATGTGCGAAACGACGGGTGCGGCGCGATTACCGGTTTTGTCCGTCAAGACTCATAAGGCGAAGGCGCCCCGTGCGCCTACTCGGCCGGGCCCAGGGCTGCGCGGACGGCTTGGGTCAGCTTCTCGCCGCGCAGGCGGGTGGCGGCGAGCTTGCCCTCGGGGTCCACGAGCAGCAGGTACGGATTGCCGGGCATCCGGTATTCCCGGGCGAGCGCGTGGTCCCAGGTCGCGCCCAGGTAGATCTGGGGCCACTCGATCTTCTTTTCCTGGATGTGGCTCCGGACCTCTGCCAAGGTGTCCCCGCCGGCCAGGCCGATGATTTGCAGTCTGCCGGTACCGGCATAGGTCTGGTACAGCTCCTTGAGGCGGTCCAGCTCCGGGTCGTACACGGGCTGCCAGAAGCTCAGCAGGACGAACCGGCCCCGGTAATCCGCCAGCCGGACCTTCCGGCCGTCCACGTCGTTGGCTTCGAACGGCGGCGCGACGGTGCCGGCCTCCAGCGGCCGGGCCGATAGATGCAGCACCAGGTCGCCCAGATCGAGCGGCTCCTCGGTCCGGCCGCCCGGGATCGGGGGGACTTCCACCGTACCGTTGTAGCCGCCGATCTCCTCGGGCGGGCCCCGGCCGGTGAGCCGCTCTTCGAGCCAGACGCTCATGTCGTACTTGCCGGGGATGACGTCCTCGATCCGGAACGTCCCGTCCGCGCTGATGCGAAAGACGTAGCCGCGCCAGTTCGGATCGTGCCAGACCGAGTCGGAATAGGCCTGGTGCGCGGGTGAGAACCGCCACTGGCGGGACCACTGCTGCTCGCGTTTGGTCATCTGGTCGTAATTGGCCGGCCGGGGCGGATCGGGACGCTCGGTCTGCAGCGAGCGCTGCCCCGCGCCGAAGTAGATCGCCCCGCTAGGGCCCGTCGGCGGGACGAACCGCCCGATGACGGGCCGGCCCTCGCCGCCCAGCGTCATCGTCACCGTCGCGCCCGCTTTCACCTCGACCGGCGTGCGCGAGGTGAGCGAGCTGAGGATGTCGCCCATCTTCGTCAGGTAGCCCACCTCGAACCACCCCGCCGGCACGCGGTCGACCGTGAACTTCCCCTCCGCGCGGCAGCGGATCTGATAGTGGAACTCGCGTTTGTGCCGCAGCCACGTCGGATTCGGCAGCCCCATCATGGTAATCTGGTTATCCAGCGGCTCGCGCCCCGGGGCGACCTGCCCCTCGATACGTCCCCACTTCGCCAACCGGATCTCGCGATTGCGGCCGAACTCGTTCGAGTCCACTATCGCGAAGCCCGCCGCACGTGCCGCCACGATCAGCTCGAAGCCCTCCGGCGGCTCGCCTTCGAACCGGAACCGCCCCTCGGCGTCTGTCTCCACGATCGCCCCTTCTGAGCATCGCTCCTCCGCCACGGCTCCAGGACGCCGCCCTCAACGACGATTCCGAGCTTATCCGTGCACAACCCCACCTGCGCCCCGGCCACCGGCCGGCCGTTCGGGTCAACCACCCGGCCGGAGAGCTCCTCTGCCGCGGGTCGCAAAATTGGCGAAGAGGCCGTAACATCCGACATGGCGGGATTGGGCTGTGTCTGGGTGGTCCCGGACGAACTCTCTGATGGCACGTTATCCGAGGCCGGCCGCGTATCCTGCTGCAACTCCACCCACGTCGGGTCGGCGGGGTCGGCTTCGATAGAGCTGCCGAGGCGGGCGTGGTTGGCGTGGGGGCTGATATCGCGGGCGATCGGGCCGCGGCCTTCTTCGAAGGTCCAGCAGGCGACGAGGCCCGGCTCCATGCCGGTCAGCGGGATGCCGGAATAGCGTCCGCCGTCGCCGGCCCAGAGGCGGATTTCGCCGATCTGCCCCTGGAAGGGCTCCTCGGTCGGCAACACGAAGCGGCCGATCACGAGCGGATGGCCCGGTGCCGGCCGGTAGCTGTCGCGGTGGAATGTGCGCGAGACGTGCATCCAGTTGTTCGTGAGCCGCTCGCTCACGCCGACGCAGTTGATGCCCGGGCCGGTCGCGCTGCAGTACTCGGTCGTGACGCGGTCGGGCTCATCGTCGGAGCGGTGCAGCCGGATGCCGAAGCCGCTGGTGGTCACGTGGCCTTTGCCGAGGTAGCCGCCGTGGCCCAGCAGGGCCCAGCCGGGGCGATTCTTGTAAGGGCCGGGCGGAAACTGCGGCTTGATCCACAGCTCGATCGTCAGTGCGGCCGCCTGCCGCAGGCTGTCGGAGTCGGGGATGTACAGGTAGTCTCCCTGGCCGTCGAACGACAACCCATACCGCCCCGGTGGGGCGATTTGGGATGTGGCCCAGCCGCCCCCGGCTGGGGATTCGATCACACCCGAGGGCGAACGCGCCACATAAGCCAGAATCTCCTCGCGCGGCGAGGACGCGACCGCGCCGACGCCCGCCGGGCGCGACTGCAATTGGAAGTGCTCCAGCTTCCAGGTCAGGCGCGGCGTGTCGAACGTGAATTTCTCCCACAGTTGGCCACTCTCGCGCGGGAGGCTCGTATAGTAGCTCGGCTCCAGGGTCTTTCCTTCCTTGGTCGTCAGCACCAACCGATACTGCCGCCCGGCGGTCTGGGCGAGATCCCGCAGGCAACTGACGAACGCCTTATTCTCCACATCCGCCCCGATACCTTCCAGAACCACCCCCGGCGTCAGCGTCCGCGTATCATTCACATCCGGCGGCAGCGGCGCCCCAGTATTCTGCCAAGCCGGCGCGGCCAGACCCTGGCGCAGAGCCGTAATCATGTCTTCGACTTCCTGTTCGGTGAAATTGCCGACGATCACCGCACTGCGGAATCCCCCTGTGCTCCGAAGGAAGGGGGCCGAGACGATGACACCGTTGGCGATGATAGCCAAAGGCTTGCCGTCCTGGGCTTGGGTCAGTTGCTGCATCCGGTCGGCGCCGGCATCGTCGAACTCCAGTGCCACCATAGGTCTGCCATTTGCGTCGATGCCGCGGCCGACGTGCGTGAGCCGCCAGCCTTGCGCCGGTACCATGATGAACGGCTCGTCATTGCGGACCAGCAGCCAAGTCTTGCCCTCGTGCGTCTCGGTAATCATCAAGGGGCCGAGGTTGGTACCCGGCCGGACCGGGACCTACAGATAGCGGCGGTCCGCCGGCGCACGGCCTTCGGTGAGCGCCTGCGCGCACTCCTCCATGACGCCCGGCACGACCTCGCCCTGCAGCGGCGCCATCCGCAGCTCCAACCCGCCGGCGGTCGATGCGCCGGGTTCAACGTCCAGAGTCAGACTCGCTTCGACCTGGCCCACCCAGATTCTCCCCTCGGTCCGCTCCCGCTTGTCTTTGGTGGCCAGTCGGCCCGGGGAGTTGAAGCGGAAGGAGCACAGGTACCGGTCCGGCGGGATATGCGCGTACGCCGGGAGAGTCACCGTCCGCGTCATCGACGTGCCGCTCGGGAGCAGCGAAAACCAGGCCATGTCCAACTGACCTGGAGGCTCGAACGATCCCGGCAGGTCCGCGTCGCCCGGAAATCTTCCGTCGCCACGCGTGGAACGCGGGAAGGGAGCGTGGCCAAGAAAGCGAAAAAGCTTGACCGCCGTCTTATCCGGATCGAGGACATAGAGATTATCAGTGTCCTTATTGTGCAAGGTGTAGGTGTATCGGACCGAGGAGCCCCCATCCCGCGGCAGCACCTCGACGCGGTCCAGATGGATCTCCACGCCGGCGTGAAGCTGCCCGTTGGCCGCCAGGGCCCGCACGATGCGCGGGTCCTGGCGGACATCGTCCGCCGCGGCGCCGGGGGGCCACCGTCCGCCCGGCGGCTGGATGCGGATAACATCGGGCGGCAGCGGCGTGTCGAAGCTGACGACACTGGCGTCAATCACGGGCGTGCCCGGCTCCGGCAAATAGGAGGAGATGTTCGTCCACAGCGACCCGAGATAGCAGCGCTGCCCGTCGGCCGTCACGACGAACGGATTGCCGGCCAGCGCGACCCTCTCGAAGGGCAACGGCTTGGGGCTCTTGAGATAGAGGGCGTGGGTCGAGAGATCGTAGCGTTCGATATCGGCCGCCGCGATCCAGGGCTCCGGGCGGAGCACGAGTTCCGCGAGCGGCTTGGCGCGAGCCGTCTTAAGATCGGTATTCTCGTCGGCCAACAAATAGATGTTGACGCCGTGCGGCGCGATTCCGGCCTCCACGGCACTATCTCCTTTCACGAATTCACCCAGGGCGCCTCCGCCGGTGCCCTGGTCGGCCGGGATGGGACGATAGACGAGCGTGCAGGCTTGGTTGTCCATCGACATGACCGTAATCTCGTACAGCCGGCCTTCCGCGGTCACGGCCTGGAACTTGGTCGGAATATGCTCGATGAAGTGCACCACGAAGCCCTCGCGCGTAACGTCCGGGGTCAGCACCTGCAGGCCCCCTTTGGTCGGGCGCTGCAACCGCGTGCCGCGCAGGCAGAGCAGGCCGTGCCTATTCTGCGCGTGTTCATAGACAAGATCGCCCTTGCCCAACTTCGCAAAGTGCTGCGGGTCCCGTTGCATCGGCTCACCCGCCAACAACTGCCCCGTCGCCAAGTCCAGGACCGTATTCACCCCCGGCGTCTCCAGATCGGGCAGGCGGATCTGGCGCAGCGGCAGGGCGATTGCGCGATACTGGGTAACTTGGCATAATTGGGCAATTACGCTTCCCGCCGCTTGCTGAGGGACAGCAAGGGTAGAGGGAATCGTGTGAGCCTGGGAGTACATGCCATGTTGCCGAAGCCGTCCGCCAAGATTCAAGACCACTTCGCCGAACTGACGGATCCCCGCGTGCGCAAGGTCACGTATCCGCTGATCAATGTGGTCGTGATCTCCGTCTGCGCCGTCATCTGCGGCGCCGATGATTTTG
>VGYL01000023.1 GCA_016872975.1 Planctomycetota bacterium | reverse complement strand
GAGATGGCCAACGGCAGGAAGATGGACTTCGCGCCGCCGACCGACGTCGAAGGCGAGGACTGGGTGCTGGTGCTCGATGACGCCGGGAAAAAGTACCCCGGCCCCCGGTCCGGCAAATAAGCAGGCATGGCGAAGCGTCTCTTCTGAGAAGAACTCCAGAAGTCACATTCATCAGCCAGGAGAAGACTATGAAAATGAACACGTGGCACTCGGTGCGGCACCCTCGCATGACGTTCCTGTTGGTTGTCGTTCTGATCGCCGGAGGGACCGCGTGCGCGGACCTGCCGCGGCTGAAGGTCTCCGAGAACCAGCGGTTCCTCGTCTATGCAGATGGGACACCGTTCTTCTATCTCGGCGACACGGCGTGGGAGCTGTTTCACCGGCTCAACCGCGAGGAGGCGGATCGCTACCTCGAAAACCGGGCACAGAAGGGCTACACGGTGATTCAGGCCGTGGCGCTGGCCGAGGTGGACGGTCACAAGGACCCGAATCCCTACGGTCACCTGCCGCTGATCGATCTAGATCCGGCCCGACCGGCCGTCCAGGAGGGCCCCAACAACGACTACTGGGACCACGTGGACTACATCGTGGACAAGGCCAACTCGCTCGGCCTGTACCTCGGCTTTCTCCCGACCTGGGGGCGGTACTGGCATGACAAAGTCAAAGACGACAAGCCGCTGTTCACCGTGCAGAACGCCGAGACGTACGGCGCGTGGCTCGGGCGGCGCTACCGGGACAAGGGGCTGATCTGGATCCTGGGCGGCGACCGCGTGGTGGAGAACGAGGAGCAGAAGGAGATCATCCGTGCGATGGCCCGCGGCATTCGCAAGGGCGACGGCGGCGCGCATCTGCAGACGTTCCACCCCCGCGGCGGCCGGGGTTCGGCCCAGGATTTCCACGAGGACGCCTGGCTCGACTTCAACATGCGCCAGAACGGGCACAACGTGAAGTTCAACGAGGGTTTCCAGAACACGCGGGTGGACTACGACCGCACGCCGATCAAGCCGGTCCTCGACGGCGAGCCCATCTACGAGGATCATCCGGTCTCGTTCCGGGCGAAGGACCTGGGCCACTCGATCGCCTCCGACGTCCGCCGGCCGCTCTACTGGAACCTGTTCACCGGCGCCTTCGGCCACACGTACGGCCATCACTCCGTCTGGCAGATGTGGCAGCCCGGCCGCAACCCGATCAATGGCCCCCTCATGCCGTGGTTCGAGGCGATCGATCAACCCGGCGCCGGGCAGATGCAGTACGGCCGCTGGCTGATCGAGTCGCGTCCTTTCCTGTCGCGCGTGCCGGACGATTCGATCATCGTCACCGACCGCGTGCCGACCAGCGTGCCGGGAGCCGGTCGATACCGCTTCGTAGGCACCCGCGATACCGATGGTTCCTATGCCATGGTCTACGCCCCGGTTGGCCGGGCCTTCCAGGTCCGCATGGACGTTATCAAAGGTCCCAAGGTCAAAGCCTGGTGGTACAACCCACGCAACGGCCAGGCCACCGCGATCGGCGAATTCGCCAACACCGGCGCGCGGGAGTTCCTGCCGCCCGACAAGGGCGAGATGCTCGACTGGGTCCTCGTCCTCGACGATGCCGCGAAGAAGTACCCCGCCCCCGGCGCGAGGAAGAAGTGAAAAGCCTGTACCAAGGAGGATGATCATGCGTACGGTCAAACCGCTGGATCGTCGCGGTTTTCTTCGACACAGCGCCGCGTTGAGTGCCGCGGTGACCCTGGGGCCGCTCGGCGCAGCTTCCCGCGTCGCCCTCTCGGGGGCTGCCAAGGTCAAGGTAGGCCTGATTGGCTGCGGCAGCGTCTCCCGGCACTACTTCGCGCATCTGGCCCGCTCGCCCCTTGTCGAGTTGGCCAGCGCCTGCGACATCCTTCCCGAGCGCGCCCGGCAGGCGGCGGATCGGCACAAGATCCCGCATCACTATCCGCACATCGACGAGATGCTGGCGGGGGCCCCCTTCGACCTGTTCGTCAATCTCACGGACATGCAGGAACACGAGCGGCTCAACGAGCAGGCCCTGCAGGCCGGCAAGCACGTCTGGAGCGAAAAGCCCATCGCCAACTCGCTCGCCGCCGGCCAGAGGCTCCTGGAACTTGCCCGAGAGAAAGGAGTCCGCCTCTGGGGCGCACCGACCGCGGTGCAGAGCCCGCAGTTCGCCTTCATGGCCAGAACGCTGGCCGAGGGGAAGCTGGGACGTCTCGCCGCGGCGCACGCCAGTTACGGGCATCTCGGCCCGAACTGGGCGGCGTTCTTCTATACGAAGGGCGGGGGCAGCCTGCCGGACTTGGGCGTCTACAACCTCACCACCCTGACCGGCCTGCTCGGGCCGGCCCGGGCCGTCGTCGCCATGACCGGCATTGTCACTCCCACGCGGAAGATCACCGGAAAGGGTGAAGTCACTGTCACCGCCGAGGACAACGCCATGATCCTGATGGACCACGGCCACGGCGTCCTTTCGCACATCCAATCCGGCTTCAACTACTTCACCCCGCACGAGCATTCCTCTACGCAGCAGGACCACCACACGCTCACGATCATCGGCACCCGCGGCAGCATGAGCCTGGCCGGGTATGACTGGGCGCCCCATGCGGTCGATCTGGCGACCCGGGAACAGAGCCGGTTCCAACGCCATGCCGACGCCCGCAGCGACTACGTGTGGGAGAACGGCGCTTCGCTCGTGGCCGAATGTCTCGCCACCGGCCGGGAGCCGCTCTTCACGCCCGAGCATGCCCTGCACGTGGTGGAGATCATGACGGCCGCTAATGAATCCCAACGGACCGGACAACGCATCCCCATGCGCTCAACCTTCAAGTGGCCGCTTTTTGAGGACAGGGGATAACGCTGATGAAGTGGCGGATTCGGGGTCAACTCTTGACACTTGACAACAACCCTCAAAGACAGCCTGTCAAGTGTCAAGAGTTGACCCCAAATCCGCGTCCTGACCGACCCGGGTCTTTACAGGAGGTGACGCAGTATGAAGCGATATCTGCCGGCGATGGTTCTGATGCTGTTCGTTCCGTTACTCGGCCTTGGGCGCGACCCGTTGCGGCAGCCGTTCCATCATGAGAGCATCTGGAACATGCCGATTGGGAGCGAGGCCCAGTATGTGCACGCGGCGATCCAGAAGGCCACGCAGCGCGGGATGACGGTGGATGAGGATCTGATCGTACTGACGCCCGAGGCCCCGATGCTCGACATCTATCGCAGTGACGCCGGCTGGAATCGCAATCGCAGCCGATGCACGATCGACGGAGGTGTTCTGTTCGGCGCGCCGATCCCCGGCGACTTCATTGTCAGCCCCGACACGTGGGATGGGCTGACTCCGAACTCCGGTCTGGCCGTGCTCATGGCGGACGGCCGGACGATCAGGCAGACCCAGCCGTTCGCCCGCTGCACGGTGGACTACGGGATAAGCCGATATGTCTTTGGCGATGAGGATCTGTACGGTCCGGGCTACTATGGCGCCCACGGCGGCTCCGGGTTGTCCTGCATCGGCGGTACGCTGCGCGTGGGCGAATTGGTTCCCGGTGCCGGGCCGATCCGCCACGCATTGAAGGTGAACCTCTATGCCGCCCGCAATCTCCATTACGATCAGGAGACGCGGGGCTTTCGCTGGCCGGCGCGGAGGGCGGACGGGTACGCGGCCCGCGTGTACGGCACGCAGGGCCAGCCTGTGAAGGAGTGCCGGATGGGGGCGCTGCTGGCGTTGCCGCCAACTGTTGTGGTCGAGGAGATGGGGCTCGAGACCGAGCCTGCACGCATGCTCGCTCACGCCTTCCAGGACTACGGCGCGTACGTCGTTGATGATACGGCGTGGGATGTGTACGCACTTGTGACAGAGTGGGGTCCGGCCGGGCGGGTGAGGGATGAGTTTCAACGCGTTTGGGGCTTCGAGATCAATCCGCTCGGTCGGGATAACCCGTGGGCGCGGGATATGGATCGGATCTTCACGAACCTGCACGTCGTGGTCAACAATAGCCCCGAGCGCATTGGCGGGGGCGGTCGGCCAAAGGTTCCGCTCGCCGAGCCCCTGGATGCACCCGTCCGTCGCATCGACCTGCGGCCGCAATGGAACGACCGCATTGCGCTGGAGAATCCGCACAAGGGCTGGTACCACCACTATCCCGACAACCACGTCAACAAGTATCTGATCGGCCAGGATGCGGACCTCCTGGAGTTCCCCGGGATGGACCATCTCTATCTGCGGCTCGCCTGGGCGTACCTGGAGCCCCAGAAGGGCCGGTTCGACTGGGAGGTGATCGACCGGATCATCCACAAGTGGGTCGGCCACGGGCTGGGCATCGCCTTTCGGATCTCCTGCAAGGAGACGAGCACCGACCGCATCGAGCAGCAGTTTGCCACGCCCAAGTGGGTGATGGACGCCGGGGCCAAAGGCGGGTTTTACCGCAGCGGCCAGGAGGTGGGTCCCGACGGCCCGTGGGAGCCGGTCTTCGACGACCCCGTCTTCCTGGAGAAGCTGGAGAACTTCCTGCGTGCCTTCGCCGCACGCTATGATGGCAAGCCATGGGTCCGCTACCTCGACGTCGGCAGCATCGGCGACTGGGGCGAGGGACACCTGCATTCAGGCAGCCGCAAACAGTACGGCTACGAAGCCCGCAAGAAGCACATCGACCTGCACCTGAAGTACTTCCCCAAGACGCGGATCGTCGTCTCGGACGACTTCGTCTACGCGATTGCGGACAAGCAGGAGCGGCAGCGGATGCACCGCTACGTCGTTGAGCAGGGCCTTACGTACCGGGACGACAGCATCCTGGTGGACGGGTACCTCTCCGGCCACGCCGGGATGTGGACGGTCCGCAGCCCCGAGTACTTTGCCGATGTCTGGCGGGATCGGCCGACGGTATTGGAGCTGGAGCACTACCGGGGCGTCAAGAGCCGCGGCAACTGGCTCGGCGCGCCCGGCTCCTCGCTGGCGAAGTTCGGCAACGGGCGCAGCGGCGCCGACTTCTTCCGCGGCGCCCTGGCCACCCTGCGCGCCACCTACATCGGCTATCATGGGGACGCGCGCGACTGGTACACGGACAACCCCGACCTCACGGTTGAGCTGCTGAACCGATGCGGGTACTGGTACTTCCTGCATCGCGTCGAGGTCCCCGAAACCCTCCGTGCCGGCGGCAGGCACCAGCTTCGCCTGGTCTGGGAGAACCGGGGCGTAGCCCCCGCCTACCATCCCTATGTACTGCAGGTGCGGCTGGTCGGACCCGCGACGGTCGAGTTCGAGTTCGACGCGGGCAACCGGCGCTGGCTGCCGGAACTTGAGAACACCGTCTACACCGAGGATTGCGTCCTCGCGGTCCCCGACCACCTGCCGGCCGGCCGCTACGACCTGAAGATCCGACTCTATGCGAAGCAGGAGGACCGGCCCGTGTTCCTGGCCCTCGACCCTTCGCTGCTCGACGGCCAGAAGTACTACACGGTCGCTGCCGTTGACATGCAGCGGCAGGCCCGTTAAGACGATCATGCGATGAGTAGGAGTATCAAAATGCGTACCGCGATTCTTGCTGTTATGCTGGCGGTGGTTGGCGCACTGCACGCCGCGCCCGCGAGTGTGAGCTTCGTGCAGTCCGCACCAAGCGTGGACTGCTATGATTTCGTCGAGATTGCCGTGAACGTGGACCGGCCGGACGTGGCCAATCCCTTCACCGACGCGAGCGTGGAGGGGCAGTTCACGTTGGCAGGTGGACAACCGGTGAAGGTCGAGGGCTTCTGCGACTCCGCTGATGGGCGGGTCTTCCGCCTCCGCTTCATGCCCGTCCGGCCGGGCGATTACACCTATTCGGTCGTCTACCGGCAGGGGACGTATGAGGCCACCTACAAGGGCAGGCTCACGGCCCGAAGTGCCGGCCGGCAGGGGCTTGTCCGCGTGGACAAGGAGCACCCGTGGCACTTCGTCTACGAGGGCACCGGCGCGCATTACTTCTGGAACTCGACCACTACCTATTGGCTGCTCGGCTGGCGCGAGGACGCCATCATTCGCGAGTCCCTCGATCGCCTGGCGAAGCTGGGCGTGAACCGCGTCCGCGTGGCCTTGAACGGGCGGACCCGCGACGGGACCCGGTGGATGGAGCCGGATGTCAAGCCCACCGAGCTGTTCCAGTACCGCCTGGAGCCCTGGCTGGCCGCCCGCCCCCAGAACATCGCGGACCCGGGTTACGATGTCACGCGGTTCAATGTCGATCACTTTCGCAAGTGCGAACGAACGGTGGCGCACGCCCGGCGGCTCGGCATCCAGGTGTCGATCATCTTCCACCTGGATGGGCGCGACAAGGGTGTGGACCCGTTCGGCAAGGAACGGATGGGCGGCCCGGATGAGCAGCGGTACTACCGCTACACGGTGGCCCGCCTGGCGGCGTTCGAGAATGTGATGTGGGATGTGACGAACGAATGGCACCTGTTCCGCACCGAGGCCTGGGTCGACAAGATGGGCCAACTCATCAGAGATTGCGACCCGTACGACCACCTGATGAGCGTGCACGGCAAAGGGGTCTTTCCCTTCCGGACCCTGCCCTGGGTGGATTTCGCCATGTATCAGAGCTGGGACGAGCACGGCGGCTACGCCTTCATGCTCAACAACCGCCGGGAACAGGAGAAGGCCGGACGGCCCATGCCCCAGGTGAACGAGGAGTACGGCTACGAGGACCATTACCCTTATCCGTGGGGACAAGCCCGCAAGTGGCCCGCGCGCGCGGCCGACAATCGGCGCCGGCTCGTCTGGGAGATGACCATGGCGGGCACCTACCAGACTACGGGCGAGCGGGCCAACGTCCCCGGTTACGGCGGCTGGCTCACCGGCCGCGGCGACGACTCCATGACTCTGTTCGAAGGCCATCGGCACGTCGTCGACTTCTTCACGGCACTGCCCTGGTGGCGGCTCAACCCCGACAACGAGTTCTTTGAGGTCCCGGTCAAGAGCGCCGACGGGGCCGGGTTGACGCATGTGGTCTACACGCGCAGCCGCGACGGCAAGGCGGCGTTCTACGTCGACGGGGCTTCCGTTGCCGCCGGGAATGTTGGCGGGGACGTGTCCAATTGGGACCACGGCTTTCATCTGGTCCTGGGCAACGAGCTGACGGGGGATCGGCCCTGGCTGGGAGAATTGCACCGTGTGGCGTTCTATGCCCGTGCCCTGAGTTCCGAGGAAATCCGGCGGTCCGACCGGGCCGGCCGCCAGGGAACGCCGGCTGACCCGGTCGTATTATACGATTTCCGCCAGGGCAAGGCCGAGGTCGTCCGGGACATGTCCCAGGCGGGGGAGCCGCTGGACCTCTGGATCAAGGACCCGTCGGCCGTTCAGTGGCTCGACGGGGGTGGCTTGCGGATCACCAAGCCCACGCTGATCTCTTCGTCCGGGCCGGCGGCGAAGCTTGTCGCCGCCGTCCAGCAGTCGCAGGCCATGACCATCGAAGCCTGGATCCGGCCCGCGGACCTCACCCAGGCGGGTCCCGCACGGATTGTGACGGTTTCGAGCGACGCCAACCGCCGCAACGTCACGCTGGGCCAGAAGGCCGCGGCCTACGAGGTCCGCTTCCGCACGACACGAACCTCGCCGAACGGGGAGCCGTCACTGTTCACGCCGGGTGGTGGCGCCGGCGCTGCCGCACCGGCGGTGGTCGGCCTGCGGTCCGAGAAAGGGGACCTCGCTGTCCTGTATTTTGCCGCGGGCGGCCAGGCCCGCGTGAAATCGGGCTTGCTCGGTGGAACCCGGCAATCGCGATGGTTCAACCCGCGCACCGGACAGTGGTCCGCTGCGCAGCCGGACGCGAAGGGCACCTTCGTGGCGCCGGACGAGCAGGATTGGGCCCTGCTTCTGGGCCGCGAATAGAAGCTCGCAGGGTCATGGTGCCGCGGGTCGCAGCGCCAAGCGAAGCTTGGTAATCCCGTCGCCGCGGGGCGAACCCAGGAATAAAGGGCAATCCAGGGGCTATTCGGATCTCAGACGCGCCGTCAAAACGTCGCGCCCGAGCCCGTGCCCCCGGATCGCCACGATGCGGGGCTACGGGAAGAGATCGGGTATGCCGATTTTTTATGTCTCCTTTCTGCTCCCGACCAGTGGTGGTGCTGCGCGACCCGATGGTACGGAGTGCCTGGGCCGCGCAGCACCCTGGGAGAGATAAGTAGAGGAGAGAAGCTTGATCCGCCACCGGGAGCGGGGGTCCTAACCTGTCGAGCGGGAGGTTGGCTCGGCCGAGCCTTGCAGACGCAGTCCGTGCTGCGTGATGCCCAAGGGATGGCCCCGAAGCCGCGAGGCATCGGGCTCTTGCCGGCCACCCGCACCCTGTGGAGTGGCGACAAGCGTACCGTCTGCGGCCGGGCCGCGCTCAAGATGTGTCCATCCATCGCCATGCCTCTTCCTCCCATCAGAGGCGCTCCTCCCTAAGCACATGGTCCGTTGACATTCCACAATTTCGGTGAGGTGTGGTCTCCTCCATCCATGTGGACCATGCGAGCGATACATATAGGTTTACCCACGATTGCCCGGGGTGTCAATCAAAAAGTGCGAAAAGTCACAAATAATCCAGCGATTTTCGGACGTGCACCCCTGTGCCGGTGGTCCACGTGTCGCTTGTAGTGTGCCCGCAAGGCCATGCAAGGTGTCCAACTGCGTGGCGAGGGCATCTTGCCCTTGCGTGTCGCAGGCATCCTGCCTGCGTGTGTCGCGGCCGTCCCGTCCGCGGTCCGAGGGCGGGACGCCCGCGCCACGCATGCTGGGCCGCCTGAGAGGGTGTGTGAGAAGCCAGCCTTCTCTGGGTGGCAGCGTCAAGCGGAGTCTTCGGAGCATGGCGATGGCGGATTTCCCGTGCGCCGAACCATCGCCAAGGCCTACCGGCCTTGACGATGCCACCCTTTTTACACACCCTCTGAGGCATTATTGTGAGCCGCAACTCACAGGTTGCCTGTTACATTTATCGGACCATGACTTGCCCACTGTCGGCGACGAGGGTCTGGCCCGTGATCGTACGGGCCTTGTCCGAGCACAGGAACACCACCGCATCGGCGATGTCCTGGCCCTTGATTTCCCGCCGCAGGGCGGTCTTGTTCACGTAGAACGGGATGACCTCCTGGGGCTTGATCCGGTTCTTCTTCGCGCAGACCTTGATGTACTCGGGGTTCCAGATCCTGGAGCCTTCGAAGACGTTGCCCGGCGCGATACTGTTGACGCGGATTCCATGCTCGCCCAGCTCCAGGGCCCAGCCGCGGGCCATGTGCAGCTCGCCGGCCTTGGTGGCGTTGTAGGCGGTGTTGTTCTTGCTCGCATCGAGGCCGGACTTGGAGCTGAGATTGATGATGCTGCCGCCCATGCCCTGGGCGATCATGATCCGGGCCGCCTCGCGGGCCATCAGGAGATAGCCCGTCAGGTTCACCTCAAGCGCCATCCGCCACTTGTCCACCGGCATGTCCACCAGCGCGTACGGCGGGGCGACGCCCGCGGCGTTGACGAGAATATCCAGGCCGCCCCAGTGGGCCAGCAGGCCCTGGAACGCCGCGCGGACGCTGTCTTCGCTCGTGACGTCGCAACGGATGACTTTGGCCTGGTCCTTGGACTTGGCCCGCGCGATGAGGTCCGCGGTCTCCTGGGCGGCCTTCTCATCGATATCCGTCAAGGCGACCAGCGCGCCGGCCTTCGCCAGGCCGACCGCAATGCTCCGGCCTAGGCCGCTGCCCGCGCCGGTGACGACGGCGATGCGATTGCTCAGCTCGCCCTTGCCCGCGCCGCCGACGAGTTTCTTGCGGAAGGCCTCCGATTCCCAGTTGTTGATGAATTCCTGCTCACGCTTGTTCAGGCCGAGGACCCCGCCGAACCGGTGGGCGTGCATGCGGACCGCCACCGACCCATCCTCCATCTCCGCCGCCAGGGGGGCGAGCGACTTGTCCGCCGCGATGAAGAGTCCCAGTCCCTTCACCACGAAGGCATACGGCGCTTTTCTGGTCCGGGCCACACGCGTCTCGATCCCGCGGGTGATCCGCGCGGGGTCCGTGTTCTCGACCCACAGCGCCGGCCCATTGGCAAAGACCAACTCTTCCGGGTGCAGCGCCGGCGCCGCCAGCAAAGCCCGGCTGTCACGGTGGGCCATGAACGCAGCCAGGTTCGGCGTCGCGGGGAAGTAGCTCACCGGCACATACAGGCCCGTGGCCGCGAATACTGCCTTGCGGATGGCCAGCTTCGCCACCGTGACATCCTCCGGCGCCGGGGCCTTGATGCGTATGGCACGGGCGGGCTTGAGCCGGCTCTCGCACCGCTCGATAGCCTTGTGGACGAGCCGCAGGGCCGCGTTGGCACTGTCGGCGGTGACGAACACGCCGTGCTTTTCAAGAAACAGGATCTGCGGCTTGCACCCGTGCTCCTGCTGATAACCTGCCACAAGGCCCGCGATCTTCTTGGCCAGCATGTAGCCCGGATCGGCGTAGGGCACCCACAGCGGCGGAACCTTCTCCTCGGAAAACAGCCGCGCCAATTCCGTCTGCCCCCTGCGGGCATTGACGTACGCCGAGACGGCCAGCGGGTGCAGATGGATCACGTGCGACTTGAGCAGGGCGTGCAGATGCGACTCGACCGAGGGCCGGGCCCCGTTGCCGCAGTTGTCGTCACACGCCTCCAGCAGCCGGCTCACGACCGTGTTTTCCCGGCCGATCGCATCGAGCTTGGGCAGCGACCTGTCCTGGAGGATCGCCAGGACCGGCTC
Source organism: Planctomycetota bacterium (assembly GCA_016872975.1). GTDB lineage: Bacteria > Planctomycetota > Phycisphaerae > Sedimentisphaerales > Anaerobacaceae > PLanc-01. Next base: position 12,630 of record VGYL01000023.1, on the reverse strand, counting down.
GATCCGCAGCCGCCGCCAGCCGCGCTGCTCGTTCATGTCCTTCAGGGCCGTGCCGCTGGCCTTGATGTACATGTGCCGGCCGTCCTCGGTCTTGACCGACGTATTGCCGCCGCCGCCCAGCACGAGCGCGGGGTCCTTGCCCGTAACATTCGACATCCGAATCAGATCCGCCAACGCCTTATCCATCGTAGAACTACCTCACAAAACCCAGAAACATCCAACCAACAAAGCCGCCATTATTAACATACTCCCCGCCTTGTGTCCATGCCGAAGGGAAGGAGGCGCAGGGCGAATGCAAAGTCCTGAAGGTGAGCACCTGGACGGCATCAACGGGTGGCAGCGGCAAGGCCGTAGGCTTTGCGCAGGCCTTGCCGATGGCGACGGGCGAAACCATCGGCAAGCTCCGAATACTCCGCTTGCCGCTGCCACCCAACCATGTTTTGCGACTTTGCGATTGCCCTGGAAGGAGGCGGTGGAATCCTGGAACGATGGAGTGTTCGAACAACGAAAAGGTAGGAAATGCCGCATCGGCCGCCCGGCGGAAGTGGGTTTGTTTGGCGCAAAAGGTCATACCGAGGTTGTCCGGTCCACATCCTGCCGGCGGAACGCCCGCGCCGGCGCCAGCAGCGACTTCACGCAGAAGGCGATCCCCAAAGCAAACCCAACCGCAAACAGCGGCCAGTAGAAGTACTCCGCATAGTTCGGCTCGGTGACGTGGGTGCCGCCCAGGCAGAACGAGACCACGATGACGAGCAGAGAGGCCGACCAGCCCAGCCAATCCAGGCGTGTGACCGTCAGCGGCCGCCCGTGCGCGCAGCGGTACAGGATCGCGGTCGCGAACGCGAACATGGCGATCGACACGAGGACCGGGTACAGGACCGGAGACGCCCAGATCATGGGGATCAGAAAGAGAACGTCCCAGTCCATGAAGGTCGCCGGCCAGTCCAGCAGGACCTTGAGCCAGACGTAGTAGAAGATATCCCAGACGGCGAAGATGAGCAGGAAATAGGCGAGGCGCTCCTGGAGGATGCTGCCGAAGAGCCAGGCGGCCGTGAAGATCAGAACGAGCGTGGCGGCTTCGCGCCCGACCTCCGTCAGCAGCAGCCGCTTGCCCTGTGCCGTGGCATCGAACACCTGCAACGGAAAGGTGAAACCGCCCTCGTGGAAGATGGCCCGCAGGTACACCACGACCGCCGCTTCGATGTACGCGAACGCGATGCTGAAGACCACCGCGATCAGGAGCCTCTGGAGCATCCGCCTCGTCTGATCCGTCATACCCAGCCAAACCTCCCTCAAAGGGTGTGTGAGAAACCAGCCTTCTCTGGGTGGCATCGTCAAGCGGAGTCTTCGGAGCTTGGCGATGGCGGATTTCCCGTGCGCTGGACCATCGCCCAGGCCTCCGGCCTTGACGATGGTCCTGCGGACGACCAAACCCCATCGTCAAGGGCAAGCCCTTGGCGATGCCACCCATCGAGAGTGCATCGTCTCGGAACTTGTGCATTGCAGTACTACTGCGGCATTTCGCAAGTCCTGAGACTACAGAGCAGAGATTGCTTCGTCGCTGAAGCTCCTCGCAAGGACATACATGGGCGCCCGATGTCATTGCGAGCGAGGCTCGCCGAGCGCGGCAATCTACCACCCATAGACGCGGTACTTGCGAAATGCGGCACTACGACGCGGCCAACGCTTCGAGCAACTTGGGGATGATCTGGGCTTCCGGCACGGTGGCGATTCGCTGGCCGTGGCGATAAAGATACGCCTTGTCTTTGGCGGCGCAGACCGCGAAATCGGCGTCCGCCGCCTCGCCGGGACCGTTGACCACGCAGCCCATCACCGCGACCCGGCAGGGTTTCTCGATCCGGCGCAGGGCCTCTTCCACTTGCCGGGCCAGCTTGACCACGTCGATCTCCGTGCGCCCGCACGTGGGGCAGACGATCAACTCGGGCCGGCGGCGCTCGCGCAAGCCCAGCGCGACCAGGATCTCCACGGCCATCGCCGTCTCGATCACGGGATCGCCGGCGGCGCTGACGCGGATCGTATCGCCGATCCCTTCGGCCAGCAGGGTGCCCAGGGCGACCGCGGAGGGAATTCGGGCATCCTCCGGCAGGCCGGCGTGCGTCAGGCCCAGATGAATCGGGTAGCGGAACGCCGCCGCGATCCGCCGGTTGACCTCGATCGTCCGCAGGACATCGCTGGTCTTGGCGCTCAGGACGATCCGCTCGAACCCGCGGTCCTCGAAAAGCTGCACGTATTGCCGCATCTCCGCCAGCATGAGATCGACCCGCTCTGCGAGAGGGACCGGCTCCCGGGTGAGGTCCCGAATGCTCGCCTCGTTGACCCCGATGCGGATGGCGACGTCGTGGGCCTTGGCCGCGTCGATGATCCGGTAGATGTCGTCGCGGCTCTTGATATTGCCCGGATTCAGGCGGATCTTCGCCGCCCCGGCCTCGATCGCTTCGATGGCCCGTGCCGGGCTGAAGTGGATGTCCGCAATCAGCGGGACGCCGACCCTCGGAACGATCTGCGCCAGAGCGGCGGTGTCGGCCCGGCGCGGCACGGCGATCCGTACCAGCGCGCACCCCGCCCGCACCAGCTCCTCGATCTGCCCCAGGCACCGTTCGATGTCGGTCGTAGGCACCTTCGTCATCGACTGAACGACGACCGGGGCGCTACAACCGAGCGGAACGGGTCCAACCAATACGCTTGTCGTGGATCGTCTTTGCATCACGGAGGATTGTAGCCTGTATCCGCAAACCCGGCAAACGAAAAGGCTCGACGGTGTTCCTGTCTGGTTGTCTATTGCCATCCGGGAGCGCTTGCAGAGTCTCCGGGGCCACAGTATACTGCGCGTCTTGGACGCCCGACGTGGACGCACCGGCTGGGTTTGATTGCCCGGACGCCCGCAGTTTGCGGCGTCCTGGTTTTGGAGAGCCGTTATGACGAAGTCAGGAAAGAACCGCCTGATCTTGGCGGGTGTCGCTGTTCTTCTGGTGCTTCTGGGCGTACGCGGCGTGGTCCTGTAGGTGGCCGGCACGTCGGCGCAGGCGACTGTCACGGAGGTGCGAAGGGCTACCGGTCAGCAGGACGACCCGATGGACCACAACTACCAGATCGCCTACCGCTTTGCCGTCGCCGGCAAGACCTACACCGGCACGCTGACACGAAAGAGGGTGTATAACACGACGACATTGCCGAGTGTCGGGGCGGCGGTCCCGATCCGCTACCTCTCCTCGGCTCCCTCGGTCAACGGCGGCGCGAGCGAAAGTCTGATCGGTGGGCTGGTTCTCGGCGCTCTGGGCCTCGGCCTGCTCGGTTTTACCGTCAAGTCCCCAAGACCGGCGACCCAAGGGACCCCGCCCGCAAACCCGCCTTCGGACACCTCCAGCTCGTCCCCGGCGGTTTGACGCGACAATGGAATGAAGCCCGTGAACATTCCTGCCGGTGCGGTCGCCGTGCTGGATTGTCCGTGTGCCGGGCTCGTCTCTCGCGGGCTTTACGGACGTGGAGGCCGTGCCCGTCGGAATCGAATCGCACCCCGGCCGGCGTCAGATCCGGTGGTCCTGGCGAACGACGAGGCGTTGCCCGCCGTCGAGGCTGCGGCTCCAGTTCTTGGGCGGCACGAGGCGGTGCAGTCTTCCCAGTTGGCCGATCTCTTTGAGGCGGGCATAGATGAGCTGCCAGGCGCAGGGCACCTCCGGACGGACCTCGCAGCGGTCCTCGCGGGAGCCGCCGCAGGGGCCGTTGAGCATGTGCTTGGCGCAGCGGGTGACGGGGCAGATCCCGCCGTATTCGTGCAGAACGCACGCGCCGCACGCGGCGCACTTCTCCGTCCAGATCCCCTGCTCCTCCAGGATGCCGATGAAGGTGGTGTTCAAACCCGCGTACACGGGCTTGTTGTGAAAGCGTTCCGCGATCGCCTGGACGCCGGCGCCGCAGCCGAGGGACAGGACCGCGTCATTCCGCTGGACCGCCTCGGCGGCCTGCTCGATGAAGACGTTGTCGCACTGGCGCTCGATGGTCAGCTCCTCGACCGCCAGGTCGATCCCTTGCAGGCGGGAAGCGATCCGGAGGGCCGAGCTGATAATGCCCACCTCACGCTCGCCGCCGGCCAGGCAGACCGTCACACACGTGCCGCAGCCCAGCACGAGCAGCTTCGGGTGCGCCTTGACGATATCCAACAGCTCCGGGATCTTCTTGCGTTCGGCAACGATCATAGCAACTTCTCCATTGAGTTTGATGGTTGATCTATAGAAAAGTCCGCGTAGGGTGTGCTGTGCACACCATTTTCTTGCTTTCGATGGAAACGGTGTGCACAGCACACCCTACGGAGTCTTCTCGTTACGCCATCCGGGCCGGTATTTCCTCCTGCGCCGCGCCGCTGCCCTCGGCGAAGAGCGTGCGAATCATCACGCGGAACTGGTCGGTCTCGAAGTGATTCAGTTGGATCGCCCGCGCGGGACACTCCGAGGCACAGATGCCGCAGCCCATGCACTTGGCGGCCTCGATCTGGCCCTTGCCGTCGGTGTTGCAGAACGGGGCGTTGTACGGGCACACGTGCACGCACGTCATGCACGAGATACATTTGCTCTGATTGACGTACGAGACCTGCGGACTGACGTCGAGGTGCGTCTTGGACAGCACGGTCGCCGCCCGGGCCGCGGCCGCCCGGGCCTGGGCAATGGTCTCATCCAGGAATTTCGGGGCATGGGCCAGGCCGCACAGGAAAATGCCTTCGGTGGCGAAGTCCACCGGCCGCAGCTTCATGTGGGCCTCGACGTAAAAGCCGTCCGCGTTCAGCGGCACCTTGAGCATGTCGGAGACGCGCTGGTTATTGGGCCGGTCGGCCTCGACGCCTGTGCTCAGGACCACCAGGTCCGTCTCGATAGCGAGCGGCTCGGGGAAATCGGGGCTGTGGACGCTGACCTTGAGCCCGCCCGCGTTTGTAGTGACGCCGCAAGGCGTTTCCGTAGCATGGGCGTCCCGCCCATGAGTCGCACGGCCGTCCCGGCCGTGAATGTCCTCAATGTTCATGGGCGGGACGCCCATGCTACTGGGCCCCCAAACGCGAAATGATGCGTTTGGGGACCCCCTCACGGGCAAGATGCCCGTGCTACTGACAACCGGCGGCTGCTCGGGCGTATACCGCAGGAAGACCACGCCTGCTTCGCGGGCCTTCTTGTAGTGGAGCTCCCGGAAACCGTACGTCCGGATGTCGCGATAGAGTACGAAGACCTCGGTCTCAGGTGATTTCGCCTTGAGCGCCAGGGCGTTCTTGATCGCCATCGAGCAGCAGATGCGGCTGCAGTAGGGCCGCTCCTCGTCGCGCGAGCCGGCGCACTGGATCATGACGACGCTCCTGATGCTGGGGGCGAGGCACCCTTCCTGAAGCTGCTTCTCCAGATCCACCTGCGTGGTCACGTGCGCCGACGCTCCGCCCAGGAACTTCGTCGTCTGCGCCTTTTGAGCACCGGTGGCCACGATCACGGCGCCGGCACTGACTTGCGACTTCTGCCCGTTGCCTGATAGAGTCGCGTGGAACTCGCCGATGTGGCCCTTGATCTCGGCCACGTCGGTGCCGAGGTACACGTCGATGTTCTTGTGCTCCTGCACCTGGCGGATCAGGTGCGCGGCCAGGCCGGCGACATCCGTGTCTTCCAGCGTGTGATGGATATCGTGCAGATGGCCGCCCAGCCGGTCCGTGCGCTCGATCAGATGGACGTTGAAGCCCTGGTTGGCCAAGGCCAGCGCCGCGGTCATGCCCGCCAGGCCGCCGCCGATGATCAGGCCTTTCTGATCGACCGCCAGCGTGCCGCCCTCCAGCGGCGCCAGGCGCTGGGCGCGGGCAATGGCCATCCGGGCCAGTTCCGTCGCCTTTTGCGTGGCGCGATCGGGCGAGGCGGAATGGACCCAGGAGCACTGGTCGCGGATGTTGGCCATCTCAAAGAGGTAGGGGTTGAGTCCCGCCTCGCGCATCGTCTCGCGGAACAGCGGCTCGTGCGTCCGCGGCGTGCAGGAGGCAACCACGACGCGGTTGAGCCGGTGCTCCACAATCTGGGCGCGGATGTTCGAGAGGCTCGTGTCCGCACAGGTGAACATGGTGTGGGTCGCGAAAGCCACGCCGGGCTCGCTCTCGATGTTCCGGACCACGCGCTCGACATCGACGACCGAGCCGATGTTCCGGCCGCAGTGGCAGATGAAGACGCCGATCCGCGGCTCCTCGTCCGTCACGTCGTGCTCGTCCGGGTACTTCTTCTTCACCGTCCGCGTGTTGCGGGCCGAGGCCAACAGCTCCATCGCCATGGAGGCCGCGCCGCTGGCCTGCATGACGGTTTCCGGGATGTCCTTCGGCTCCTGGAACGCCCCGCCGACGAAGACGCCCGGCCGCGACGTGGATAGCGGCAGCGCACGCTGCGTGGCGCAGAAACCGTACTCGTTGAGCTCGATGCCAAGCCGGGAAGCCAGTTCCTTGGCCGAGCCGGAGGGCTCCAGACCGACCGCCAGCACAATAAGATCGAATTCCTCCTCGCCCAGCTTGCCGGTCTCATCCACGAAGCGGGCTCGCGGGTTCATCGTCCCGGGCATCTGGACGATCCGCGACGGGATGCTCTTGATGTAGCGGACGCCGTTCTGGGTCTTGGCCCGTTCGTAGTACTGGTCGAAGTCCTTGCCGTGGGCGCGGATATCCAGGTAGAAGATCGTCGCTTCCAGGCCCGGCGTGTGGTCCTGGGCCACCATGGCCTGCTTGGTCGAGGCCATGCAGCAGACCGACGAGCAGTATTCGTTACCGCACTGGGAGTCGCGCGAGCCGACGCACTGAATCCAGGCGATCCGTTTGGCCTCGCGCCGGTCCGAGAGCCGCACGACGTGCCCCTCGAACGGTCCCGCGGCCGACAGCGTCCGCTCGAACTGGACGCTGGTGACTACGTTCGGATACCGGCCCCAGCCGAACTCGCCCTTGCGGCGCGCGTCGAACTCCTCGAAGCCGGTGGTCAGGATGACCGACCCGACCTCCAGCTCGACCGTCCGTTCTCCCATGAGATGATCGATGGCGTTCTGCTTGCAGGCCTCGACGCACTCCTTGCACTCCGAGCACAGGGCGCAGTTCAGGCAACGCTCCGCCTCGGTGAGAGCCTGCTCTTCCGTGAAGCCCATCTCCACTTCCTGGAAGCTGCCGACCCGCTGAGCCACCGGCAACTCGCCCGCCTGGGCCCGGGCCTCTTCCTCCACGTCTTCCGTCTCGGGCAGGAGCTCTTCCGGCACCGGTTTGACCTCGCTCTCGAACCGCTGGGCCACCATGTCTTTGCCATGGAGATAGCGCTCGATGGACTCCGCCGCCCGCTTGCCGGCGGCGACCGCCTCAATCACCGACTTCGGCCCCGAAACCGCATCGCCCCCGGCAAAGACGCCTGCCAGCGAAGTCTGGAGCGTCACCGGATCGGCTTGGAAGTACCGGCCCTGCGTCGCTGCGCCGATGTGTTTGACGAACCCCTCGTCGCTGGTCTGCCCGATGGCCGTGATGATCTGGTCGGCCTCGATGGAGATCCGCTGCTGCTCATCGTAGACGGGGCTGAAACGTTCATTCTCATCGAAGACGCGTGTGCATTTCTTCAATTCGATGCCACTGACGCTGCCGTTACCGAGAATCCGTAGCGGTCCCCAGCCATTGGTGATCTTGATGCCTTCGTGCAGGGTCGCCTCAACCTCTTCCGGATAGGCCGGCATCTCGTGCCGCTGTTCGAGCGAGACCATCTCGACGGTCTTGGCGCCCAGCCGCAAAGCCGTACGGGCCACGTCGACCGCCACATTGCCGCCTCCAATGACGACCACCCGCGCCTTGACCTCGGGCAGTGGCAAGCGCGTCTCTTCCTTGTTCGTGGCGAGGGCATCTTGCCCTTGCGTCCCGCGGGCATCCTGCCCGCGTTTCTCCGTGGCATCGGCATCCTGCCGATGGTTCATGGGCTGGAAGCCCATGCGACAAGGGCGGGACGCCCTCGCCACGTCGCGCAGGAAATCGACGCCCTGGAGGACCCCCGGCTTGTTCTCGCCTTCCACGCCCAGCAAGCGACCCTGGGTCACACCGGTACCGATGAAGACGGCGTCGTTGTCTTTGCGCAACTGGTCCAGGGTAACCGGCGTCGAAGGCGTCTCGCCTTCGGAACGCGGGCGGGACGACCGCGACACGTTCTTTCCGACCCGGCAGTCGTACACGAAGCGCACGCCTTTACGGCGAATGAGCTCGACTTCGTGATCGAGTACCTTCTTGGGCAGCCGGTATTCGGGAATCCCGTAGCGGAGCATACCACCCGCGGCCGGTTGGGATTCGTACACCGTCACCGCGAAACCCCTGTCGGCCAGATCGCTCGCGACGGTCAGCCCCGCCGGCCCGGCTCCGATCACCGCGACCTTCTTGGCGCCGGGAGCAGGCATCTTCTCCGCCGGCAGGGCCAGCTTGCCCGCTTCGAGCATCTCGACCTCTTTGTCCGAGGCGAAACGCTTGAGCAGACGGATCGCCAAGGGCTCGTCGGCCTTGCCGCGCGTGCACTGGCTCTCGCAGGGGTGGGTGCAGATCCGGCCGCAAATCGCCGAGAGCGGATTGCGCTCGCGGATCAGGTTCATCGCTTTGACGTATTCCTTCTTCTTGATAAGCTGCACGTAGCCTTGCACGTTGACGTTGGCCGGGCAGGTCATCTTGCACGGCGCGTGGCCGTTCTTGAGGATGCCGAAGAGGTTCGGCGTCGCCTGGGCATAGTGCTTGGCAATAGCCTTGCGTCGGCCGAGCTCGCGGTCGAAGTGATCCGGAATCTGCACGGGACAGGCATTGGTGCACGCGCTGCAGCCGTTGCACTTGGTTTCATCCACGTACCGCGGATAACGTTTGACGGTGGCCTTGAAGTGGCCGGGCTCACCCTGGAGGCCGGTCAACTCGGACATCGTCAGGATCTCGATGTTCAGGTTGCGGGCGCACTCGACGAGCTTGGGCGACACGATGCACGTGGCGCAGTCGCCGGTTGGGAAGGTCTTGTCGAGGTGGGACATCATGCCGCCGATGGCCGCTTCACGCTCGACGAGATAGACCTTGAAACCCGCGTTGGCCAGGTCCAGCGACGCCTGCACACCGGCAATGCCGCCGCCCTCCACCAGCACCGCACCGATCTTCTTTTGACCATTATCGTTCATAAGCACCAATGACCGCAACGGCGGGGCACTCCTGGGTCCGTTTTGAATTTTGAATTTGGAACATTGAAATTTGTTTCGGATTTCGGATTTGCCTTCGTTCTCCATCTCTTCACGCGGCGACGACGGCCTGGACCACCCGGGCCGGCGAGATCATGAGCTTGTTCAGACCGAGCTTCTGCGCCGGGACGCCAAGGCACAGACCCAGCAGTTGCGTGATATAGAGGACCGGCAGGTCATAGCGGTTGCCCTTGCTCCTGGCGATGTCGAGCTGACGCATGTCGAGATTGATCTGGCACATGGGACAACTGACGGCGATGCAGTCGGCGCCGGCCAGCTTGGCCATGCCGACAATGGTGTCCGTCAGGTTCACCACGACATCCGTCCGCGACATGGACAGGCCGCCGCCGCCGCCGCATTCCACCTTGTGGGGCCATTCGAGAGGCGTACCGCCCATCGCGGCTACCAGCCGGTCCAGCGAGCTCGGGTTCTCCGGGTCGTCGAAGCCGGTAACCTCGCGGGGCCGGACCAGCAGGCAGCCGTAATAGCTGGCCACCTTCAGGCCGGCCAGCGAGCGGCGCAGAGCCTTCTGAATCGTCTCGGTTCCCACGCCATCGAGCAGGACTTCGAGCAGGTGGCGCACCTTTACCGAGCCGTCGTAGTCCCGGCCGATCGCCTCGGCTACTTGGGCCCGCACCTGCCTGTTCCCGGCGATCTCGTGATTCGCCACCTTCATCCGGTTGTAGCAGGCGGCACAGTTGACGACCAGGTCGAGGCCCAGGTCCTGGACCTTGACCAAGGTGGCTGCCGGCAGAGCCACCGCCAGGAGGCGATCCGTCTGATGCCCCGCCGTGGCGCCGCAGCAGGTCCAGCCTTTCGGCTCGACCAACTGCATCCCCAGTGATTGGGCCACGGCCAGGGTGGACTGATGCATGTCCTGCGCGGTGGACTCCGCCGAGCAGCCTGGAAAATAGGCATAACGAGAGTGTGAAGTTGGAAGTGGTAGGGTGGGGCTTGCCCCACCGGGACTCTTCTGGTGGGGCAAGCCCCACCCTACAGGACTTGAAACTTCTGTCTTCATTGGCCCGCCTTGTTCTTCACCCCCGAGGGCGGGGGTGCTACATGTTTGGTCTTCTTGAAGATGCGACGCACCGTCCTGCGATCCGCTCCGTGCGGCGGCAGCAGGGCGATCTTGCGTTTCTTGAGCATGATCGGGAACTTCTCGGTGTCGGCCAGGAGTTTGCCGCTGCCGAGCTTGTAGCCGGCAATCATGGCCATGTCGTACGTCCGGCCGAACACCTCGACGGTCTTGAGGAACGCCCGATTGAAGAGCGGCACGTTGCCTTCCGGCCTGGCCGCCCCGCGCTGGACCGCCAGTTTCCGCAGAGCGTCCATGACCGCCGCCACGTCGATCCCCATCGGGCACCGTGCCGAGCAGGTCTCGCACGAGACGCACATCCAGAGGATGTCACTGTGGAGCAGCTCCTCGCCCATGTCCAGGTGCAGCCGCCGCATCATCTCCGAGGGCGGACACTTGGCCAGGCTCGACACCGGGCAGCCGCTCGTGCACTTCTTGCACTGGTAGCACTTGCTCACATCGACGCCCGAGAGCTCCTGGACTTGCTTGAGCAAGCCACGTGCGGATTTGGCTTTCGCAATCGTTATTGCCATGTCTGAATCACCAAGTTCGAAATTCGAATTCCGACACCGCGAACGCGGGGAGATCAATCCGAAACAAACCCAAAATCCAAAGCACAAATGACCGAAACGCGGTCGCCGGTACCGGGAACTCGCACGTCATTGCGAGCGGAGCGAAGCAATCTCCCATCCGACGGGTTGAGATTGCTTCGTCGCTGCGCTCCTCGCAATGACATATGTGGGACCTGGAACATTCGTGCCGGTTTTGGGTTTTCCAACTTCGGATTTCGTTTTTTGATTCCCCTATGCTTTCGCGGTCTGTTTCTTCTCTTTGCCCGGCAGAGTCGCTACCTTCGCCAGTGCCTTGAGCGCGACCGGCGTTACTTTGCGATAGACTTCCTCCGGCTTGCACACGCGGCCATCGACGGTCAGCAGATCCTCGACCTTGATCCCGAAGAGCCGCTCGTTCTCCTGGAGATAGGACAGAATGAGGTCCCAGTCGGCCGCGGTGAGGGCGGTGAACTTGCCGCCGTTAAGCTGCTGGTTGACCACCTTGTGGTGCGGATCGCGGACGTAGATCGCGCCGCCGGACGCGAGCGAGAACAGGTTGCTGCCCGGATAGGGCTCGGGCAGTGGGACGACTTTGCCGTCCTCGTCGAGCCGGATGCCGTTGAGGATCACGAAGCCGCCGCCGGCGAGCGGGTTGCCCGCCATGAAGGACTCCGCGAGGAAGTCCAGGCAGGTGCCGTTGATAACCACCTTCGGCCGGCCGACGGAGTTGATCAGAGGCCGGCCCGCCCCGTTGCCAAGGATGAACACGTCGCCGCCCTTGGCCCCGTACATGAAGGTCTGGCCGACGTCGCCGTGGACGACGAGCTTGCCGCGTTTGATGATCTGGCCCAGTTGGTCCTGGGCGTTGCCGTGCACGGTGATGGTCAGGCCGTCGATGCCCGAGGCGAGATAGTCGCCGGAACTGCCGTAAATGTCGATGGTCACGCCATCGGTCTCGGGTCCGAGCCCGCAACCATGGAACCGCTGCCCGTTCAGACCGAAGGTGATGAACCGCCGCCAGCCCTTGAGGTACGCATCGCACAGGAGCGTCGCATCGCAGCCTTCGCCTTCCGGCGGGAAACCCTGCGCGTCGATGACCAGCGTGGTCTCGTCGCGTGCAGGGCCGCGCAGGTCACCCTTGGTCTTCAGATCGATCACGCGATACGGCCCCAGGCTGGGATCGTCCGTCTTGATCCTCGGCAGCGATCGCAGAAGCCGGAACAACTCGCTGCGCACCAGATGCAGGATGTGGCTGCGTCGCTTGCCGCCGGTCGGATACTTGCGGTCGTTGAGCAGCGTGAAGGCGCCGATCACCGTCGCCGTGTTCTGGGGGGTTGCCCCGTGTTCCGACAGAGCCCGGCAGACGCTGCGGAAGACATCGAAAGACCATGTCTTGATCCCGTCACGAACAGACTCAAACAAGCCTGCGGCATCCCCGGGTAGGGTGGGGCTTGCCCCACCGGGACCCTTTTGGTGGGGCAAGCCCCACCCTAGATGATTGTCGCCACGCACGGAAACGGGGTCCACCGAGAAATCGCAGGACTGGCTCCATTTCGGCATTGACACCGGCTGGCCGAATTTGTCGGTGCAGGTCATGCCAAGTCCGGCGCGAGCATCCTTTTCGAGGTTGAAGAGAAAGGGGTCGTACCTCATGATGTTGGCAGAGAATAGTCGAAGAATTGGGCTTCCAGGGGCCTTTTTGCCGATCTGTTATGTGTCTGATAACCGATTTGGGCAAGGAGGCCGAAAATGGGCAACGCACGATCA
>VGYL01000022.1 GCA_016872975.1 Planctomycetota bacterium | reverse complement strand
CGGGCCGGCCGCGCAGCACCTGCACGCGGATCGGGTACTGTGGATAGGGATCGGCGATCCATCTTGCGAGATCCTCGAGCCGCAGGGTATCTTGTCCGTCCGACGCACGCGCCGAAACGTCGTCCGACGCATCCCGCGCGACGCCCGGCGAATGACGCTCCGGCTCGATGGTGCTATAGATGGTCGCGATACCCGAATCCGTTCGCTCGGCGATTCCGTAGATGGTCTCATCCAGTTGCTGGATCCGCCGCCGGCACGCCGGACAGTCCCGCACGTGGTCGGGCCAGACGGCATCTTCCGTTCGGCCGTACGGGACCGCGTAGTCGAAAAGCTCGGCCATGGTAATCTTCGTACCTTCATCCGCGCATGCCACCCGGGAATCGCTCTCCAAAAGCCGCTGCCGGCTCTCGTGCACGAGCGGCCGGCAGTGCGGACACGTGCACAGATGATCCAGAATCTCGCGGTCGATCTTCTCGAGACCGCCGCGGGTGAAATCGTCGATCCGGGATCGGGCGCGCCGGCACAGCCGGGCGTGGATCAGGTTCAGCCGGGGCCGCTTCGATGACGCCTGCTGGTAGAGCCGCTCGAGCCGCTCCAACTGCTCGTCGCCCAGGCCGAGGTCCCGGAGAACCGCCAGGTCCTCGGCGCACTCCCCGCACTGGTCGATATGAACGGTGATGGGCGTCGGGATGCGGAGCCGGACCGCGGGCAGCAGCAGGCCCGGGAGAAAGGGCCGGACCCGCGCACAGGTGACCTGCTCCTCCAGACAACGAAAGTGCCGACTCAACGTGTCAATCACGTCGCGCTTCATCATGTTCTTACGAGCGTCGCGCAGCCATCTGGATCGACTTCCCTGAATCTCGCCGTCGGCCCCGTGGGCGGCCCCTTGCAGGCGATCGGTTTGCCTGCGACCAACCAGACATCGCCAGACATGGCGAAAAACGGCCTCCGGTACGCCCGGACCCCGCTCCGCCATGATCCCATAATACCATTCGACCGCGTTCCCATGCAAGCCATTCTGCTTGGAAAGACCCATACAACTCCCTCCCTTCATCACCCGGTCCCTGCTCGGCAGCCGCTTCCCTGCGTCCACACCTTGACCTTCATCCCCGTCAATTGTCTCCCTGGAGTCCTGCCATCGATACGGTTGTGCACTCGCACAACCTTGGCGCACACGACCGCCCGCAAATCCTCTACGGTGCGGTCACGAACCAAGGGTTCTCAATTCCCAGGTTCACGTGCCCCTCAAAAGATCACTCGCTGCCATGCTGCATATGGGGCTAATGTAGTCTATCGGCATGGGCGTCGAGGCGTCAAGCAGAATTCCTGGCCCGCGACACTTTTTTTGCCGACGGGGACAAAACCCGGAAAGTACCCAGCCCGGCCTTCGGCCGGAACCAAGAGATCCTCAACCACGGAGAGCACGGAGATCACGGAGAAGAAGAAGGAGGAGGTAGGGGGGAAATGCTCTCCCTTCCCGGCTTCCTTTTATTCGGGCAGCTTCAAGACATCTTCTTTCTTGTCTCCGTGTCCTCCGTGCCCTCCGTGGTTCAAGATCTTTATTCTTACGTACCCAGGGATCATTGTGGTAATCCCGTGGAAAAGCATCCGTTCCTCGTCATTCCCCCGTGCGCAGGGCAGTGGCGGCCTTCTGGACCGTCGCCCAGACGCGGAGGAAGTTCTCGCCGCAGATCTGGCGGAGGTCCGGCTCGCGGCAGCCTCTCCGGAGCAGTTCATAGATCAGGTTCGGGTACGCCGAGACATCTTCGAGGCCCTCGGGCACGTCCGTGACGCCGTCGAAGTCGGACCCCAGGCCCACGTGCTCGATGCCGACCAGTTTGACGATGTGATCGATGTGGTCGGCCACGTCGCGGACGTGCGCTGTGCGGATCGGGGCCTGTTTCCAGCGCTGCTCGATGTAGCGGCTGCGCTCCTGGCCCTGCAGGTTGTTCGCCGCGACGTGCCGGAGGATGTCTTTACGGAGCGTGTCCAAGCCGGCGTTGACGGCGGCGTTGACGAACATCGAGCCGAAGTTGACCTGCACGACCCCGCCCTTTTCCGCGAGCCGCCGGATCATGTCGTCGCTCAGGTTCCGGTGCCAGCCGGGGGTGAAATGCCGGCAGGAGGAATGGGTCGCGACCACCGGCGCCCGGGAGAGCTCCAGGATCTGGAAGAAGGCGTCGTCGGAGACGTGCGAGACGTCGATCATCATGCCCACGCGGTTCATCCGGTCGATCAGCTCCCTGCCGAAGGGACTCAGGCCCCGCCATTTCGGCCCCTCATCGAACGAGGAATCGCAGATGGGATTGTTTTTCGAATGGACCAGCGTGATATACCGGACGCCGCGCTCGTAGAAATGCTGCACGTTGTCGAGGTCGCCTTCGAGGGCCGCGCCGTTCTCGATGCCCAGGAGGACCGCAATCCGGCCGCTGCCGAACTGCGCCCGGATTTGCTCTATCGAGTTGGCCCGGGCGAACTGGTCCGGCCACCGGCGGGCGAATCCCTCGATCATGTCGATGGTCCGGTCGGCGTAGGCCTTCGCCCCGCCTTTCTCCTCGTATTCCGGCGCGACGTAGACCGCCATGAAGAGGGCGTCGAGGCCGCCTTGGCGGGCCCGGACGTAGTCGAAATGGCCCCCCTCGATCCGCCCGGAGATGTCCTGCATCTTCTTCTGGAGCTCGAACGGCGTATCGAGGTGGGTGTCGAGCAGCAGAATCTCGTGGGCCAACTCCTGAGCCCGCCGGCGGAGCTCGGCCTCGGCCGCCGCCGGGACGTTCGACGCCCCGCTCGGAAGCACAAGGGCCGATAACACAACTGCAAAAGACAACGGAATGACCTTTCCCATGCAAATCATAGCCGATCTTCCCATGCGTAGTGCCGTTTCGTGCTGTGCCGGCCCGTTGGCCGGGACGCCGCAAGGCGTTGCCGCCCAGGGACGAGTCTAACCACTTCGTCGCCGATTTCAACGTGAAGGGGACATTCTACTTTTTCTTTCCGGAAGGGGAAAAGCAGAATGTCCCCTTTCCCTTTGCCCCTTGCATGTCATTGCGAGCGGAGCGAAGCAATCTTCCGGGCCACGAATTGAGATTGCTTCGTCGCTGCGCTCCTCGCAATGACATAGAGGAGGTCGGTTGAGCGACTTTGCGTTCGTCCTGGGAGACAGACGCTTGACCGCCAACGGGCGGACGACTATGGTGCAAGGTCTCCAACCGCGCTGTCGCGGGTCTGGAGACGGAATCGTAGATCCGAGAGTTCTTGCGATGAAGACTGGAGACGGTATGAGACGACGCGAATTCATCAAGGCGGTGGCCGTCGCGGCGGCCGTCCGCGGGGCGCCCGCGGCTCGGGGCCAGGAGAAGGGCACCGCCGCACCGGCGCGCAGCGGCGCGGCGGCGCTGCCGTGGTATCGGCGGACGTACCGCTGGGCGCAGACGAATATCACCGAGATCGATCCCGCCCGGTACGACATCGCCTGGTGGCGGCAGCATTGGAAGCGGACGCAGATTCAAGGGGTCATCATCAACGCCGGCGGGATCGTCGCCTACTACCCGAGCAAGTTCCCGCTGCAGTACCGTCCGGCGGCGTTGGCCGACCGCGACCTTTACGGCGAGCTGGCCCGTGCGGCCCACGAGGACGGCCTGACGGTTCTGGCCCGCATGGACTCCAACCGGGCCCATGAGCCATTCTACCAGGCACATCGGGACTGGTTTGCCGTGGATGCAAACGGCAAGCCGTTCAAGGCCGGCGACCTCTACGTGTCCTGCATCAACAGTCCGTATTATGAGGAGTACCTGCCGGGCGTGCTGCGCGAGATCATCGAGCGCACGCGGCCCGAAGGGATCACCGACAACAGTTGGAGCGGCCTGGGCCGGGACAGCATCTGCTATTGCGAGCATTGTGCCCGCCGGTTCCGGGAGCGGACGGGCAAACCGCTGCCGCAGAGGCACGACTGGGACGATCCGGTCTATCGCGAGTGGATCCAGTGGAGCTACGCCCGGCGGTTGGAGATCTGGGACCTGAACAACCGCACCACCAAGGCCGCAGGCGGGCCGGACTGCCTGTGGCTCGGGATGAACAGCGGCAGTATCAGCGGCCAGAGCCGGACGTTTCGCGACTACAAGGAGATCTGCGCCCGCACGGAAATCATCATGCTGGACCACCAGTCGCGCAGCGACAGCGAGGGCTTTCCGCAGAACGCCCTGACCGGCAAGCTCATCCACGGCCTGCTGGGTTGGGACAAGCTGATCCCCGAGAGCATGCCGATGTACCAGATGGGCCGGCCCACGTTCCGCCTGGCCAGCAAGCCCGAGCCGGAGGCGCGGATGTGGATGCTGGCCGGCTTCGCGGGCGGCATCCAGCCGTGGTGGCACCATATCAGCGCCTACCACGAGGACCGGCGGATGTACCGCACCGCCGAGCCGATCCTCCGCTGGCACAAGGCCAACGAACAATACCTCGTCAATCGCCGGCCCGTCGCCAACGTCGGCATCGTATGGTCGCAGCGGAACACGGATTTCTACGGCCGGGACAATGCCGATCAACTGGTGGACCAGCCCTGGCGCGGTTTCACGCAGGCGCTGATCCGGGCCCGCATCCCCCATGTGCCGGTGCACGTGGATCACATCGAGCGGGAGGGACCGAACCTGGCGGTGCTCATCCTGCCGAACATAGGAGCGATGTCGGATCAGCAGGTTGCCGCCGTGCGCCGCTTCGTCGAACGCGGCGGGGCACTGATCGCCACCGGCGCGACCGGTCTCTACAACGAGTGGGGCGATCCCCGGCCCGACTTTGCCCTGGCCGATCTCTTCGGTGTCACAGGCGGCAGGCCGAGCCGCGGCGCGGGCGACAAGCGGGTCAGCGAAACCCGGCACACGTACCTGCGTCTGACGCCGGAGCTGCGCGGCCGGGTCTATGGTCCCAAGGCCGGCAACGAGCCGCCGATCACCGCCGAGCGGCACCCGGTCCTGGCCGGTTTCGACGAGACGGACATCCTGCCGTATGGCGGCATACTGGAACCGCTGACGGTGAGTGAAGGAGCCAAGGTCCTGCTGACCTTCATTCCCGCGTTCCCGATGTTCCCGCCGGAGACGGCGTGGATGCGCGAGCCGCGGACGAACATCCCCGGCCTGGTCCTGAACGAAGCGAACGACCGCCGTGTCGCCTATCTGCCCGCGGATATCGACCGCCGGTTTGCTATCGACAATCTGCCCGATCATGGCGACCTTCTGGCGAACATCGTGCGGTGGGCCGCACGGGGCAACCTGCCGCTGGAGGTGACCGGTCGCGGCCTGATCGACTGCGAGCTCTACGAGCAGCCGGGCCGACTGATCCTGCACGTCGTGAACGTCACCAGCGCCGGAACCTGGCGGGCCCCGGTGCACGAGCTGATCCCGATCGGTCCGCTCCAGGTGAAGATCCGCGCGCGGCCGGGCCTCCGGCTCAAGACCATGAAGATGCTCGTCGCGCAGGAAGACAAGAGTATCGTCTCCGAGGGTGGCTGGCTGTCGTTCGAGATCAAGTCGGTCCTCGATCACGAGGTCGTCGTGCTGGAATCGTAGGGTGCGTACCACGCACCGTTCCGCCTGATGGATGGCAGCGGCAAGCGCGGTCTGCCGCTGGTTGTGTCGCGGGCGTCCCGCCCGCGTTTTCGAGGGCGAGACGCCCGCGACACAGAGTGTTATCGGCGCGGGCAGGATGCCCGCGAGACGCAAGGGCGGGACGCCCTCGCCACGGAAGAGCAAGGGCAAGACGGCCTTGCCACGAATTGCATTGGAACGTGAGGATTGTACGTATGGATTCAAGGAACAAACGTCACCCAACGCGCCGGGAATTCCTTGGGCATGCGGCCTTGGCCGCTGGGTGCGTGGGAACGGGCGCGATTTCGGGTTGCGCGGGACCCGGCCGGACTGACAGGAGATCGTCCAAAGTAAGGTCTGCTCCCGGCGTGTTCATCGTATGGGATCCCGCCGACCCGGTTGCCTCCAGCACGCCGGTCCAGTGGAGCATCGGGCAACTGCGCGCCGCTCTGGCCGCCCAGGGCGTTGTGAGTGCGGCAGGCCAGCAGGCAAGCCAAGCGCCCCCGGGGGCCATGTGCATCGTGGTTGCCGGTGCTGCAACACCCATAGCATTGGACGTGCTTGCGCGTGCCGGCGCGTCCGTCCCGGATTCCCCCGAAGCGCTGGGCCTGATCCCGGACGAGCTTGCCGGCCGACCGGTCCTGCTGGTCTGCGGCCGCGATGCGCGGGGCCTGGTCTATGCGATTCTGGAGCTGACGGATCGAGTCGATCATGCGGTGCCCCGTGGCGAGGGCGTCTCGCCCTTGCGTGGCGCGGGCATCCTGCCCGCGATTCGAGGGCGGGACGCCCTCGACACGGAAGGCAAGGCCGGGACGGCCTCGCGACGCAAGGGCGGGACGCCCTCGCCACCGTGGCCGGATCACGTTGCGGCAGCTCTGGAGGTGCGCGAGGCGATTGTCGAGCAGCCGGCCAATGAGATCCGCAGCATCATGCGGCTCTTTGCCAGCGACGCGGAGGATAAGAGTTGGTATCACGACAAGACGTTCTGGCAACAGTACCTGTCCATGCTCGTCGCCCAGCGGTTCAACCGCTTTGCCCTGGCGCTGGGAATCGGTTACGACTTCACCTCGCGCCTCCGCGACACGTACTTCCATTTCGCGTATCCCTTCCTGGTTTCGGTGCCGGGCTACGACGTTCGCGCGTCCGGGCTGCCGGAGGACGAGCGGGAGCGTAATCTGGAAATGCTGCGCTTCATCAGCGAGGAAGCCGCCCGGCGCGGCCTGCACTTTCAGCTTGGCCTCTGGACGCACGCCTACCAGTGGACCGACAGTCCCAACGTCAACTACACCATCGAAGGCCTGACTCCCGAGACGCATGGTCCGTATTGCCGGGCGGCGTTGGAGATTCTGTTGAGAGCCTGCCCCTCCATCAGTGGCGTCACCTTCCGCATTCACGGCGAAAGCGGCGTGGCGGAGGGCAGCTACGAGTTCTGGAAGACGGTCTTCGAGGGCGTCGTCCGCTGCGGCCGGCGCGTCGAGATCGACATGCACGCCAAGGGCATGGACCAGGGAATGATCGACCTGGCGCTGGCCACGGGCCTGCCGGTCAACATCTCGCCCAAATACTGGGCCGAGCACATGGGCCTGCCGTATCATCAGGCCGCGATTCGTCCCACCGAGCTGCCCCGGCCGGACCGGAAGGATGGGGGCTTCTTCTCCCGCAGCTCCGGCTCGCGGAGCTTTCTCCGCTACGGCTACGGCGATCTGCTCGCCGAGAACCGCTCCTACGGCGTTCTGCACCGCATGTGGCCCGGCACGCAGCGGCTCCTGCTCTGGGGCGATCCGGTCATGGCGGCCGCCTACGGGCGAGCCTCCAGCTTCTGCGGCAGCAATGGCGTCGAGCTCTTCGAGCCGCTTTCGTTCAAAGGGCGCAAAGGCTCCGGCCTGCCCGGCGGGCGCGAGGCCTACGCGGACGCCTCATTGCGTCCGGCGCGCGATTATGAAAAGTATCTCTACGGCTACCGCCTCTGGGGCCGGTTGCTGTACAATCCCGACGCGGAACCGGAAACCTGGCGGCGGTTCCTGTGCAAGGAGTACGGCCCGGCCGCCGCTGCGTGCGAGCAGTCGCTGGCCCACGCCAGCCGTATCCTGCCGCTCTTTACGACCGCCCACACCCCCTCGGCCGCGAACAACAGTTACTGGCCCGAGCTATATACGAACATGCCCATTGTCAATCCATCCCGGCCGCACCCGTACGGCGATACGCCCAGCCCCAGGCGCTTTGGGACGGTCAGTCCGCTGGACCCGCGCCTGTTCGCCACCGTGGACGAGTACGCCAACACTCTGCTGCGGGGCGGATCGGGCGGGTACTACTCTCCCATTGAGGTGGCCCAGTGGCTGGACGACTTGGCCGCAAAGGCGCTGCAGCACCTGCACGAAGCCGAAGCCCGGATCGCCGACCGCACGGCGCCGGCCTTCCGCCGGCTGGCGGTGGACGTGGCGATCCAGAGCGGACTGGGGCGGTTCTTCGCCGCCAAGCTGCGGGCCGCCGTACTCCATGCCGTCTACGACCGGACCGCCGAGCCGCTGGCGAAGGAAGAAGCGTTGAAAGCGTACCGCGCCGCGCGCGATGCCTGGGCCGAGATGGCGGCGCACGCGCAGGACGTCTACGTCCACGACATCACCTTCGGGCTGGACAAGCAACTGCGGGGCCACTGGCTGGATCGCCTCGCAGCCATCGACGAGGATATCGCCGATATGGAGAAGCACGTTGCGTCGCGGTCCGCAGACGTAGGGTGTGCTGTGCACACCGTTATCGCTCCGAGCCCCCGGCCCGCGGTGCGTATCGCGCACACGCCGCCGCCTCCGTTCCGGCCGGGGCAGCCGGTGACCGTGGATCTCACCTTGCAGAAACAGGAATCGCGCATCGACAAGATCTGCCTGTCCTACCGGCAGGTGCACCAGGCGCGGTCCTACCGGATGATTTTCATGGAGATCGAAGGGAATCGCTGCCGCGCGACGATCCCCGGCGAGCACACGGACTCGCCCTATCCGCTGCAGTACTACTTCGATCTGCGGGACGAAACCGGCCAGGCATCGCTGTACCCGGGCTTCAATGCGACCTTGAGCAATCAGCCGTACTTCGTGCTGCATCAAGTTCAGAAAGGATCGACAGGCGATTGACCATTCATGATGACGCCGCAAGGCGTCTCCGTAGCATGGGCGCGAGCGCCCATGAGTATCACGGGCGTCTCGCCCGTGGAGACGGGGCCAAAGCCCGCCCCTACGCAGGCAAGGGATAGCCCCGCGACCGGTCCCGAAAACGCGAACGAACGCGTTTGGGAGCCTATTCATGGGCAAGATGCCCATGCTGCGAAGAAGAGATGCATACGCCGTGGACGGCGAGCGATAGAACTTGAATGAGTGTCTTGCGACAACATATTCTGCACCTTCTCCAGAAGGACAGCACGCCGCGCAAGCTGGTGCATCTGGAGCAGGAGCTGGGCGTGCGCGACGGGTGGCAGCGGCAAGGCCGTAGGCTTTGCGCAGGCTTTGCCGATGGCGGATGGACCAAACCATCGGCAAGCTCCGAAGACTCCGCTTGCCGCTGCCACCCATTACTGAGCTGAGTTCTCACACACCCTCTACGGGGCTGAGTATTGCGTTGGACCTTGGTACCCACCGTTGAAACGGTGGGCTATTGTCGGTCGTCCCTACGGGACTGTTGGGAGTGCCCGGCGCAGCCGGGATAAATTCAATGAGTGTTTTACGACAGCATATCCTGCACCTGCTGCAAAAGGACAGCACGCCGCGCAAGCTCGTGCATCTGGAGCAGGAGCTGGGCGTGCGCGGCGAGGCCCGTGCGGCGTTCCGCGCGGCGATTGAGTCCCTGTGCGCGGAAGGTCTTCTGATCGTGGACCGGCACAACGTGGTCAGCCTGCCCTCGCTGTCCGGCGAGGTCACCGGCATCTTCCGCGCCAATGCCCGCGGATATGGCTTTCTCACGCCCGAGCAGTCCGGTGCGGATGGCGATGTGTTCATTCCCGCCAAGGCCACCGGCAGCGCCATGACCGGGGACCGCGTCGTCGCGCGGATCACCCGCAGAGGCTCCAAAGAAGACAACGGCCGTCTCAATGGGGAGATCGTCCGGGTCCTCAATCGCGCCCACACCACGGTCGTGGGGACGCTGCGGCAGGAAGCCAATGGCTGGCGGGTCCAGCCGGACGGCGGGGATTTCACTCGTCCGGTCGAGATCGAAGCGGTCGATGCCCGCAAGGTCCGCCACGGGGATAAGGTCGCGGTCGAGATCCGGTTCTATCCGACGCACTCGCAACCGGCCCGCGGCGTGATCGCGGAGGTCCTGGGCCGACCCGGGCGGTTCGAGGCGGAAACGGCCGCCGTCATCCAACGCCACCAACTCTACGACGCGTTCGACGCGTCCAGTCTCGTCGAGGCCAGCAACGCGAAGATGGCCTTCGAGGTGGGGACGGCGCCCGAGCGATGCTTGCACGAGGGGCGAGGGCGGAATTCCCCCGTTCCCCATCCCCCGGGCCCCGACCCTCTTTGTTCCGCTCCGGCCCCGGGCCTGGATCGTCAGGATATCACCGGCGAACTGGTCGTTACGATCGATCCGCCGGACGCGAAAGACTTCGATGACGCGATCAGCCTGACCCGCGACGAGCAGGGAGGATGGGTCCTTGGAGTCCATATCGCGGATGTGAGTTATTTCATTCCGGAAGGCTCCGCTCTGGACCGGGCCGCCCGCCAACGCGGCAACAGTGTCTACCTGCCGGGCAAGACTTTGCCCATGCTGCCCGAGATGCTGAGCAACGGCATCTGCTCCCTCCAACCGGGCCAGCCCCGCTATACCAAAAGCGTCTACCTGACCTACAACAAAGACGGCCAGGTCCGGTCCACCCGCTTCGCCAATACGATGATCCAATCCAGCGCCCGTCTGACTTATCAGGAGGCGGAGCGCGTGCTCCAAGGCGACTCCTGCGGCTTCTCCGAGGAGGTCGTTGCCCTGTTGCACGAGATGGACACCCTGGCCCGTTTGATCGAGGCCCGGCGCCGCCGGGGGGGCATGCTGCAACTGAAGATGGTCGAGAGCGAGCTCGTGCTGGATGAGTCCGGCCAGGTCATCGGCGTGCAACCCGCGGACACCAGCTATCCGCATACGATCATCGAGATGTTCATGGTCGAGGCGAACGTGGCGGTGGCGACGCTGCTGGACCGCTACTGTATCCCCTTCATGCGGCGGATTCATCCGGAGCCCGACCCGAACGCCCTGCGCCAGCTTTCGCAGACGCTGCGGCTGCTGGGTGTGACGCTCTCGCGCCAGCCCCGGCGCTCGGACTTGCAGGCCCTGCTGGATCAGGTCCGCGGCAGTCGCATCGCGCTGCCGGTGAATATCCTCGTCCTGCGCAGCCTGGAGGTCGCGACCTACGCGCCGGTAAGCGCCGGCCACTACGCCCTGGCCGCGTCGAAGTACTGCCACTTCACCAGTCCGATCCGCCGCTATGCGGACCTCATGGTGCATCGCGCCCTGCAGGCGTACCTGCTGGGCGACCTGGACCTCGCCCGCCGTCAGTATGCCTTCCCGGACCTTGCGGAGATCGGCCAGCACATCACGGAAACCGAGCAGGCCGCCGAGGAGGCCGAGCAGGAGCTCAAGACGATCCTCGTCCTGCACCTGCTGCAGAAGCGCTTCGGCCGGGATAGTGCCGCGCGGGATGAAGGCGCGGGGACCCGAAACGCGAGAACTCGCATCGGGGATCCCTTCCCGACCGTGCGCCTTGCCGGCCTTCCTTCGACAGACTCCGGGCCGACTTCGCCCGCGGCTCCAAGGCGAGACGCTCGCGAAACGAAGAAACAAGGGCGAGACGCCCTCGCCACGAAAGAACAAGGGCAAGATGCCCTCGCCACAAAAGAACAAGGGCGAGACGCCCTCGCTACGAAAGAACAAGGGCAAGATGCCCTCGCCACGAAAGAACAAGGGCGAGACGCCCTCGCCACGGAAGGACAAGGGCAGGATGCCCTTGCCACGCAGGACCGAGGGCGGGACGCCCTCGACACGCTGGACGGCGTTGTCGTGAGTCTGACCGCGTTCGGCGCCTCCGTGCACCTGCCCGACTACGGCGTGGAAGGGCAGATCCCGCGCGAGGTCCTGGGGCCGGACCACTGGCAGTTCGACGAGCGGAGCCAGTGCCTCGTCGGCCGCTACACCGGCGCGATCCTGCGCCTGGCGCAGACCCTGCGGGTCCGGATCGTCGGCGTCCACCCCGCCGCCGGACAGCTCGACCTGGCTCCGGCCCATCCCCTCATCGCCCGCGTGCCCGGCCGGACCCACCCGCAGAAGTCCCGCCGCAAACGCTCCCAGAGACATCCGCGCGGCCGCAAGAGCCGCCCGTAGCATGGGCGTCCCGCCCATGAGTGCCACCGGTGCCAGCGCCCGTGCAGGCAGGGCCAGGATGCAGGGTAGGTGCATGACCGTTCCTGCGCGGGCGTCTCGTCCCGGCCCAAACCACCGCCGGAAAAGGGGGCATTCTACTTTTCCTTCTTGGAAGGGGAAAAGTAGAATGTCCCCTTTTCCTTGTACACCCATGCAGGATGCGTACCACGCACCGTCTCCCTTCGTAGCGTGGGCGCGAACGCCCCGCTATTCTACACATCTCGCCATGGCAGAACCGACTGCGTGGCATCGCCAAGGCCTGAGGCCTTGACGATGGCTTTCTCGCTTGCTGTCGAAGCACTATCGCGCGCCCAAACCATCGTCAAGGGCAAGCCCTTGGCGATGCCGCCGCCGTCGCTGAACCGGTCCCTGCATGTCATTGCGAGGAGCGCAGCGACGAAGCAATCTCAATCGATGGCATGGTAGATTGCTTCGCTTCGCTCGCAATGACATGCGGCCAGATGTTCCGCAACGACGTTGTGTTCGCCCTGTGCCTGGCGCGGCGTGTCCTTGCAGTTCTGTCGTGACAACCTTATCATTCTGTGCTTGTAGGGTGTGCTGTGCACACCTTCTTTCGGGTTCATTGATCGGAGGTGACTCGTCATGTGCCAATATCCTTCATCACGATCCTACGCTCTCGATCGTTCGCCTGTGGTTTCGGCTTTGGTTTTCGGGGCCGTGTGGCTTGTCACGGCGCCCTTGGGCGGTTCTTTTTATGCTCTTACGAGCACACTACGAGCGGCGGACTCGGCGACGCTGCGCCGGCAGTTTGCCGACCCGCCGCGCGAGTACAGCTCCGGTCCGCTATGGGTCTGGAACGATATGCTCACGGAAGAGCAGATTGTCGGGACTCTTGACGATCTGGCGGGCCAGAAGGTCAAGCAGGTCTTCGTGCATCCCCGGCCGGGCCTGATGACGCCGTACCTGTCCGACGACTGGTTCCGGCTGTGGAAGGTCGCGCTGCGCGAGGCCGAGCGGCTGGATATGAACGTGTGGATCTACGATGAGAACTCGTATCCCTCGGGCTTTGCCGGCGGGTTTGTCCCGGACGCCATGCCCGAGTCCCGGGGCAAGGGACTGGACATCAAGGAGGTAGGGTGGGGCTTGCCCCACCGGGGATCGTCGGCCCCAGGAGGCGGTGGGGCAAGCCCCACCCTACAGCTCGATAACAACTGCGTCGCCGTGCTGCGGCCGGCGGGCGATGGCTTTGAGGACGTCACGAAACAGGCCAAGGCGGGCGAATCGCTGCCCGAGGGCAAGTACCTGGTCGCCTCCCTGCGCTGGGCGGGCACGTCCCCCTGGTACGGCGGCAAGTTCTACGTCGATCTCCTGAAGCCGGGCGTGACGGAGAAGTTCCTGGAAGTCACGATGGAACCCTACACCCGCCACATTGGCGCCCACTACGGCAAGCGCGTTCCCGGCGTCTTCACCGATGAGCCGCACATTGCCCCCGCGGGCGGATTGCCCTGGACCGACGATCTGCCCGAGGTCTTCCGCAAACGCTGGAACTACGATCTGATCGCCAGCCTGCCCAGCCTGGTAAAACCGGTGGGCGACTGGAAACAGGTCCGGCACGACTACCTTCAGACCCTGCTGGAGTTGTTCATCGAGCGCTGGGCCAAACCCTATTACGAGTACTGCGCAAAGCACGGCCTGGAATTCACCGGCCACTACTGGGAGCACGAGTGGCCCAACTGCCTCCGCGCGCCGGACAATATGGCGATGTACGCCTGGCACCAGCGGCCCGCGATTGACATCCTGATGAACCAGTACAACGAGGGCACCAACGCCCAGTTCGGCAACGTCCGGGTCGTCAAGGAGCTGTCGAGCGTCGCCAACCAGCTCGGCATCCAGCGGACGCTCTGCGAGGCCTACGGCGCGGGCGGCTGGGACCTGCGCTTCGAGGACATGAAGCGGATCGGCGACTGGATGTACGTCCTGGGCGTCAACACGATGAACGAGCACCTGTCCTACATCACGATCCGCGGCGCCCGCAAACGCGACCATCCGCAGTCGTTCTCCTATCACGAGCCCTGGTGGAAGTCCTACCACGTGATGGCGTCCTACTTCACGCGGCTGTCGTTCATCATGTCCCAGGGCCGCCAGGTGAACCGCATCCTCGTCATCGAGCCGACGACCACGGCCTGGATGTACCAGAACGACCCGAAACTCAAAGAGATCGGCGACCGCTTCCAGTCACTGCTCGTCGCCCTGGAACGGGCCCAGGTGGAATACGACCTCGGCTGCGAGGACATCATCGCCCGCCACGGCTCGACGCAGGGCCCCAGCTTCAAGATCGGCCAAGCGTCCTATGACACAGTAGTCCTGCCGCCCCTGACCGAGAACCTCAACCAGCCCACCATGGACCTGCTGGAGAAGTACCTGGGAGCCCATGGCATCGTGTTCTGCTGCGGCGCGGCCCCGGCGCGGATTGATGGACGCGTGTCGGATCGCGGCCAGGCCGCCGCGAAGCAGCCGGGGTGGAAACGCGTAGAGACGTCTGAAGTCCCGCCCACGCTTCTGGCCCGCGCGAGGGATGGATTCGCTATCAGAGAGCTTGGAGACGATGAGGGGATCTTGTTCCATCACAGGCGGGTCGTCGATGATGGCGAGTTCCTTCTGCTCGTCAATACGAGCATCGACAGTCGCCAAGGAGCTTGGATCACGTCACCGGCCCACAGCATCGAAAATTGGGACCTGAATACGGGCATGATTTCTGTTTGCCAATTCCAGAAAGCCGACGCCGGCGTAACAATGCTTGCCGGGCTACCGCCATGTGGCAGCCGTTTGCTGTTTCTGTCGAGGAAAGCCCAAACGCGGGGCCGATTCCGCTGGCCCGAGGGAGGCAACCTGACCCCGGTCGGAGGGGAACTTCAGATCACTCCTCTGGAGGAGAATGTCCTGACCTTGGACTATGTCGACGTTGCCGCCGCCGGCGAAACGCGGAAGGGCATTTACTTCTATCGGGCGTCCCAGTTCGCTTTTGCGAAGAACGGTATGCCCCGCAATCCGTGGGACAGCTCTGTCCAGTTCAAGGATGAATTGATCACGAAGACGTTCAGTGCCGCCAGTGGATTCGAGGCCACGTACCGATTTACCATCGAGGAGCGTGTACCGCAGAGGCTTTCAATCGTCATTGAGAGGGCGGATCTGTACACCATTACCTGCAACGGCAAGGTAGTCTCCGCTAAGAAGGATTCCTGGTGGCTGGACAAAGCCTTTGGGCGGATTGACATCACAGATATCGCGAAACTCGGTGAGAACGCCGTGACGATCAAGGCGTCGCCCTTTACGATCTATCATGAGCTGGAACCGGCGTACGTCCTGGGCACGTTCCGCCTCAAGCCTGTCGAATCCGGCTTTGTCGTCATCGGTGAAGCCCAGCCGGCTCTCAAGCTGGGCAGTTGGAAGAACCAGGGCTACCCGTTTCATGCCGCCGGGGTTTCGTATCGTGCGAAATTTGATGTCCGACAGCCCGTAGGACAATACCGTGTCGAGATTCGCAAACAGGATTTCCGAGCGGCGGAAGCCATCCTGTGGTACGGCAGCGTTGCGGAAGTGGTCGTGAATGGAAAAGTGGCCGGCCATCTCGTCCAGCAGCCGTGGGAGTGTGATGTCACGGACTTCATCGAAGCCGGGACGAATACGGTCGAGGTTCGTGTAATCGGGACGCTCAAGAATACACTGGGGCCGCACCATAGTGGCGCGCTGCGCGGCAGCGCCTGGCCGGCCTCGTTTCAGAAGGCCCCGGAGAACGGTCCGCCGCCGGGCGATAGTTATGACACGATCGATTACGGGCTCTTCGAGCCGTTTACGTTGCGGCAGCTTGTCGAGGAGTAAGAGCGTTTCTTCGTGGCGAGGGCGTCCCGCCCTTGCGTCGCGCCGGCATCTTGCCGGCGGAAGAAGAACAAGGGCAAGATGCCCTCGCCACGGAAGAGCAAGGCCGGGCCGGCCTCGCCACGATCTATGCAACGAGGCATTGCGATGGCACACAGAGAGACGATGACTTCGAGACAACGGGTGCTGACGGCCCTCAATCATGAGACGCCGGACCGGGTGCCGATTGACCTCGGTGGCTTCCAGACGGGGATTCACCGGAACGCGTACACCCAGTTGCTCGATCATCTGGGTATCCGGGATGAGGCGACCATTCTGGACCCGGTGCAGCAACTGGCCCGGCCGTGCGAGGAACTGTTGGAGCGGTTCCACGTCGATATCCGCTATGTCGTCGCCCATGGGCCGGAGAGTTTCAAAGGGGGGATCGAGCAGAACACGCGTGACGGCCGGTTGTGGCATGATCTGAAGGATGAGTTCGGCGTGGTCTGGTCCATGCCGATGGGACCCAGCGATTGTGACGAGGGCGGTTGGCCCTCGCAAGACAAGGGCGGGACGCCCTCGCCACACAAGGGCAGGATGCCCTCGCCACGGGGAGGGACCGGTCTGTACATGGACATTTCCCATCATCCCCTGGCCGATGCGACGCTTGCCGATCTGGCGGATTATCCCTTTCCCAAGGGCGATGACCCGACGCGGTTCACCCGGCTCCGCGAGCAGGCGCAGACACTGCGGCGGGAGACGCCTTACGGCCTTTCGACCGGCATCGGCGGGGTCGTCTATGAGATCTGCTGGTACCTGCGCGGGCTGGAACGCTGGTTCATGGACATGATCGAGAATCCGGCGTTCTGCGAGGCCCTGCTGGATCGGACCCTCGCATTCTGGCTCGGCTACTACACCGAGTTCCTGAAGGAGATCGGCGATCTCGTGGATGTGGTGATGATTGGTGACGACGTCGGCGGTCAGTCCGGGCCGCTCTTTTCGCCCGAGTTCTACCGCCGGGTCGTCAAACCCCGGCAGAAGAGACTCGTGCAGCACATCAAGAGTCTGACGCCCGCCAAGATCTGGTATCACACCTGCGGCTCCGTCCGCTCGCTTATCCCGGACCTGCTCGACAACGGCATCGACATCCTCAACCCCGTCCAGATCGGCGCCGCCGACATGGACCCGCGCAATCTCAAGGCCCAGTTCGGCGACCGGCTCGTCTTCTGGGGCGGCGGGATCGACACGCAGCGGGTCCTGAGCTTCGCCCGTCCGGAAGAAGTCACAGAGCACGTCCGCCGCAACCTGGAGGCCTTCAAGCCCGGCGGCGGCTACGTCTTCAACAGCGTCCACAACCTCCAGGCGGGCGTCCCGCCCGAGAACATCGTCGCGCTGTTCGACGCCGCCTATGAGCACGGATTCTACTGATTCCGCGCCCGGGTCTTCGTCACGGCCGCCACGATCAGGGCCCTGGCCTGCGCCGCCGCCGGGGAATTGGGGTAGACGGCGGTGAGCTCTTCCAGGACCTTCTTGGCAGACTCCGGCTCGGCCAATGCACACAGCGCCTGCACGTGCCGCACCAGGACCTGGGCCCGGTCATAGGGTGTCATCTCCAGCATAGCCAATCGCTCGGCGAGATGGCGGGCGATCCGGTTCTCGTCCCGGGCCAGGTGCAGATCGAGCCGGACGAGGTTCAGGCGGGGCGAAAGCACCACGTCCGGCGTTTCCTGCAGCATGGCCTGGAGGCCGTCCAGCGCCTGGTCCCATTGCTCCGGGTCGTTCTTCTGCCGTGCCAGGCGGGAGGCCTGATCGAGGAGGCCCGCATGCCGGACGGCTTGACGCCGCGGGTCCTGCCGGTCCGCCAACTCCTGCAATTGGCGCATCTGTGCCTCCAGCTCCTTCATATCTCCCGTCGCCAGCAACACCTCGGCCCGGGCCAGACCCAGGCGGATCGTCCATGACTTGTCCGCCGCCTTCTCCCAGCGGGCCTGGTTCAACAGCCGCAAGGCCGCCTCCGGCTGTCCGAGGCCGCGCAACAGCACCTCGCCTGCCAGGACCATCGTCTGCTGCCGGAGGGGCGTGTCTTTGCGCGTCTTCTCCTGAAGCCGCGTATAGAGGCTCAGGGCCTGATCGTACTGCTGTACGGCCGCCGAGCACAGGTGTTGTCCCAATTCCAGGCATAGGGGCTGGTGCTGAGGCTGTGCCATCAGCTCGCCCACCCGCTCCAGCAGGATCTGCACGGCGGTGTCTTTCCAGGTGGGCTCAGGCATTTCACGGCCGAGCGCATGCAGACGGACCACGTCGCCGATGGGCGCCTTGCGGAAATCGATCTGCGCCATCTCCTGCCGAAAAGCCTGAGGATCGCGGGGATCGACCCAGATTTTGTCCGCCAAACCGCCAACCTGTACGACCTGCGTGGTCTCGGCAAGTACCTGATTGCCTCTGAGCCTCTGCACGGTAACCGTCCGCTTGCCGGAGCTCAGGAACACCCGCTCCACCGTCGCACCGGTTCTGACGACGCCATCATCGAAGGTCCACCGGTAGGGTGGGGCTTGCCCCACCGGTGCTTCCCCCGACTCGGATTTCGGTGGGGCAAGCCCCACCCTACCATCTTCGCCGCGACCCGCAAGGACGCGGAACCGCATACGGATCAGAGCGACTTTGTCTCGATCCAGCCGCCAATCGTCCACCACCTCCCAGGTATAACAGACGTTCTTCTCTGCGGCAGGGCCGTACTCGACGTCCGTGACGACGTAGCCGCGCGTGGCGGGGAAGTCGCTGTCCAGCATCACGCCGAGCGTGCCCTCCGGCGGCTGCCAGGCGGCCAGGGTGAGCATCGTGCCCCAGGGACTGTAGTTGAAGTACTCCAGTTTGTGAATCCCCGGCTGCAGGACCACTTTGCCCTGTTTCTGTCCGCGGATTCCCTCGCGGTGGTCGTGATTGCCCGGCCAACTGACGACCGGCTTGTCATCGACGAGCAGGTGCGAGCCCCAGTGGGAGGCGGTGGCGAAGACGTATTCTCCCGCGCGGTCGGCCTCGAAGAAGCCGGTGTAGCGGTACAGGGCCAGGCTGTTCTTGGCGGCGGCGTCCTCGCCGGCGTCTATCAGCCGGGGATGGACCGGAGAGCCGTGATGGATGCCGGTGACGAAGCTGCGGCCGACGATCTGGCCCGCTTCGTTCCAGGTCTTCACGAATCCGGGCAGGTCCTCGCACGCCCGCTGGCGGCTCTTGTCCACCCGCCGGGTCTCCAGGACCAACCCGGCGTTGGGCAGCCACTTGCCCGGCTCCGGCTCATACCGGTCTTTAGGGACCCAGTAGGCGTAGTACGTCGACCAGCCCTGGCCCCCGAAGAACAGTTGCTCGACCTGCCCCTCGTGCGGGCAGCCCAGACGCGTGCTGACGATGCGACTGCCGGTGGCGTTGTATACGACCACCTCGTACTTCGACGCGTCGAAGCCCGGGACCGGCAGGGTGATGTACCCGACGCGCGGATGGTCGTCCCGCATTTGATACCCCGCGTTCACCCAGCCGGCCCAGCGGTGGCCCTCGGAGTCGGAGCCGGTCGTGACGAGTTGGATCTGCTTGGTCTTCGGCGGAATGCGCACATCGATCCCGATGGGCGGCGCGTGCCTGGTCAGAGGCGGCGAGGAGTACAGCTTGCGCGGGCCGGCCCAGACCTCGAACACGATCGCGGCCGACTCCCCGGCGTCCTCGC
Organism: Planctomycetota bacterium; assembly: GCA_016872975.1. GTDB lineage: Bacteria > Planctomycetota > Phycisphaerae > Sedimentisphaerales > Anaerobacaceae > PLanc-01. The sequence goes on along the minus strand of VGYL01000022.1, from coordinate 3,889 downwards.
GCACACCGATCAGGGCGGTCAGCCGCCGGAAGTCCTCCTTGCAGGCGTAAGACGCCTTGCCCGGACAAGCCATCGGGATCACCCTCTTGTAGGTCTTCCCGTCGATCCGGTAATAGCCGCCGGACCACGTTGCCTCCGCCCGTTTCTTGCCCGAGATGTCCACGGCCGGCATCTGCGGCTGATTCGGGTCCGCCTCGATGGTGAACCGCAGCACCGCCCCGGGGACATGCCAGGAGCCGGAAGAGGCGGGGGCGACGGAACACAGACAAAGCAGGAACACAAGGACGAGGCGGGGGAACTCCAAATTCCAAGTACCAAGTCCCGGACAAACTCCAAATTCCAAGCACCAAATCCCAAACAAATCCAAAATCCAAAATCCCAATGACCGAAACGCCCATGCCGGGCACTGCCCGTTTTGGATTTTGGATTTTCTTCCCTTTTGGATTGATCTCCCCGCTGGCGCGGTGTGTTTGGAATTTGGAATTTGGGATTTGGAATTTCTGTCTTCTTTGGTTCTCATGGGACAGTTCTCCTCCCACTCGTCTCCTCCCGCGCCAGTGCCTCAAAGTAGGCGCTGATAATCTGCTCGTAGCCCTTGAACGTCAGGGCCGCCCCCTGGGACTGCATCTCCTCGAGCCGCCGGGCCAGCGCCGCGTCCTGGGTCCGCTGCACGACCGTGTGCCGGGCGAGGGCGCTGCGCGAGCGGGTCAGGGCGTCCACGGTGGAGGCGTAGGCGGCCTGGATCGCCACGCCATCGCGAGTCCGCAAGGCGTCCTCGACCGCCTTCATCGCGGTGATGGAGCGCGCCAGCTCCGCCGTCGGCAGGTTGTGGGACTCCAGCTTCGGGACGATCTCCTGGGCGGAGCGGCGGATTTCGAGCTGCCGGTCCGTGGTCGCCTTCATCATGTCCAGCACCTTCGCCGGCAGGGCGCCGCCGACGCCGAACGCGGTCGTGGCGTCGGTGGTCTTGCCCAGGCCGGTGCCGCCCGTCTGGGCCTTCGTGTCCTCGTCCTTCACCTGGCCGCTTTCCAGGGGCGTGTTCGAGGTGCGCTCGCGCAGGCCGTACTCGTTGTCGGACAGGGCTTTCGCCACGGACTCGACCAGTTGGCCGTCGGCCATGCCGGTCCGGCCGGCGCCGCTGCGGCCCTGGATGACGTTGTCCTCGGGCCGCTGGTCGCCGGTCTTGCCCTTGGCGCTGGTGCTGCTGATCGTGCCGTCGGCGATGGGGCCGGCGGTGTGGTCGAGCGAATTGAGATAGCTGCCGATGTCCTCCACTTCCGGCCGCATCTCCTCCTGGCGGGTGATCAAATCGCCCACGAGGTCCTCCAGCTCCGAGGGCAGATCCGCCAGGGGCGCGACCAACTGCTCATCCTCCGGAATCTCGGCGACGAACTGGATCTCGTCGCGAAAGCCCATCGTCGCCTCGCAGTTGATCAGCAGCTCCTCGGCCATCTCCACCGCCTCGGTCTCCAGCCGGTAGGCATCCTGCCGCGCCTGGCGCATCTCGGCGGCCTCGGCCGCCGTCTGGGCGAGCTCTTCGGCCTTCTCGAAGACGCTCTTGCTCTTCTCGACCATCGTGTTGTCGCCGAAGTCCTGGAGATCGAGATTGGTGAAATCGTTCACCGCCTCCGCGAGGATCTCGGCCAGCCTGGACTGGTCCAGCGCCAACGCCTCAAGCTGATCCTGGTGCTCATCGCTGAAATCCTCCGGCGGCAGGTCCGCGATCATCTGGCGGTCGTGCATGATCCGCTTCTGCTCGTTGACGAAGGCCTTGAGCTCGTTCTGAAACGCCTCCACCGCCTCCTCCGGGTCGGGTCTGAGGTCCTCGGGGGCTTCGAGAACCTCTTGGACGGCCTTCTCCGCCTGGGCCTGACTCTCGCGGGCGACGGCCCCCTTGAGAGCGATCAACTGGTCGAGGATGTACGCCTGCAACCGCTCGACGGACCCCAGCGCGCGCGGCGCCGTGGCGAGGGCATCCTGCCCTTGGTCTTCTCGTGGCGAGGCCATCCTGGCCTTGTCCTTCGTGGCAAGGCCATCCTGGCCTTGTCCTTCCAAGGGCGGGACGCCCTCGCCACGGCCCACGGCCGCAATCCTCTCCATCGCCTGCTTGTGCTCGCGGTCGCGCAGCGCGACGAGCTTCTGAACGAAACCGGGGCGCGGCTCGGTCGAGGTGTTCCAGGCCTCGGTCAGGCAGTCGCCCACGCGTCCTTGTCTTTTGCCCAATTCCTCGCGGTGACGGCCCAGAGCCGCCGCGTTCTCGGAGGCTTTGCGGCCTGCGACGACCACGTCGTCCAGATTTGCCTGCAAGTTCCGGGTGGCGCCCAACGCCGTCTGCTGGGCCTGGATGGCCTTGTCCAGGGCGTCGGACGCACCGGCAGCCGGACTCTGGGACGAGACGGTCAACTCCTCCAATGCTCGGACTTGGAGCGTCAACGGCTGCGACCGGCCCATGTTGCCCTGCGGAGAGAAATCCCGGCACGAGGCTTCCAAAACATAGCTGTTGCCCGGTTGGAACCGCTCGCTGTCGATGGTCAGCAGCAGCGTTTCCGTGATGGGACCTTTCTTGCCGGGCGGTCCTTCGTACGTCCACTCTTTCAGGGTAACCGGATCGCTGTCCGTCTGACCGGCGCGGAGTGTCACCTGGAGCTGCCGGATGCCGAAGTCGTCCGAGGCGCGGAGGGGCAGTTGCAGCCGCTGGCCGGGGTCCACGAGCAGCCGGTTGCTTTCGGTCTGGAACTCGACCTGCGGCGGGGCGTCCTGCCGCAGGAAGATCGAGCCCGACGCAATCGTCACGTCTTTGGCTGTCTCGGACGCGCGGACCTCGATTTCGTACATGCCCGGCTTTGTAGCACCCCCGCCCTCGGGGGTGGTCCTATCCCCAGCCGCGGGCGGCTGGGCCACACGTGTCTTCGCCTGCCACTGCCCCTGGACCTGCTCGAACTCGATTGTTTCGTCCGTCGTCCGCCAGCGGAGACGCTCGGCCTTGCGGTCCAGGCGGATGGTCACCTGCGCCTGTGAATCGGGAAAGCCGGACAGCGGCTCCGGCGGGCCCAGGCTGTCGAGCGCGCCCAACCCCGTGTACGCCGGAGCACTGACGCGGAAGTGCGACTCGGCGATCCGCGGAATCCGGTTCACCGTCACCTGGAGGTTGGAGCTGTACGTATCGCCCGCGAAGACGCGGAAGGCGAACGAGCGATTGATCTTCTCGAACGTATGGCGGAACTCGTGCGCTTCGCCCGCCGCGGCCCGCATCGTCGCCGCCTCGCCGGCCCGTCGTTCCGGATCGATCGGGGCGCCGTCGTCGCGCCAGACGATCTGCGGATAGCTGCGCAGCGTCTCCACGCGGCCGCCGATGCGCACGGTCACGGTGAGATCGTCCCCTTCGGACACCGTCACATCGTGGTCCGGCGCGATCTCCAGGATCAGCGACCCGGCCGGCGGCGTGTCGGACAGCGGCGACAAGTACCGCGCCAGGGCGTTGGCCGCGTGGCGCCCGAAGGCGACGGCGTAAATGCTCCACAGCAGCAGAATAAGGAGAATAGGGATCACCCAGCGCTTGATCCGCCGCTTGTCCCATAGCTCGCCCAGTTCCGACTCCGGCATCTGCGACAGGGCGGCTTTGACCGTCTCGCGCGCGAAGGGCTTCTCGGCCGCACGGAACTGGCGGCCCTCGAAGCACAAGGCGTTGATCAGCAGGTTCTCCGGGACCTCGAACACGCTTTCCAGCAGCAGGGCCGCGCGGGCGAGCGACTGCGGATTGAGCACGGGATGGACCACATGGGTCCAGAGCAGCCAGGCCATGATCGTAACCGCTCCGAGGGACAACGCCAGCCGTAACCCCGGCGGCAGATGCAGCATATTGTCCAGCACCAACAGGGGAAGCCACATC
>VGYL01000021.1 GCA_016872975.1 Planctomycetota bacterium | reverse complement strand
CTGGCCGACATGAGCAAGGAACACGGCGTCGCCGCCACGTTCCAGAACCACGCGGGCGCCGGCTACGTCGGCGCTCCCTTGTGGGACCTGCACTACCTGCTGCGCGATCTCGACCCGCGCTGGATCGGGATACAGTTCGACATTCGCCACGCCGTGGTCGAAGGCGGCCTGGCATGGCCGCTCAATCTGCGGCTGGTGGCCGGCTTCATCAACACGCTGGCTATCAAGGATTTTCGCTGGGCACGACAGGACGGCGGCTGGAAAACGGAGAACTGTCCCCTGGGCCAGGGAATGGTCGATCTGCCGGCCTATGCCGGCATGCTGAAACGCCACGGCATCGCGGGACCGATCTCCCTCCACTTCGAGTACCCGCTCGGCGGGGCCGAGCACGGCAATCGCGAGATCACCGTGGACCGAAAGACGGTCCTCGACGCCCTGCGGACCGACGTTCGGTACGTGCGGAAAGTCCTCGGGTCTTCGCGTGCCTGAGACGGCCGGACGGGACCGCGCAGGCCCGTGCCGTTTTGGTCTGTGCCGATGATAAGGAGAAACTGCATGCGTGCTCCAACCCTCTGGTACGGTTGCGTCCTCGTCCTTCTGGCGCTCGGTTGCCTTCGGATTCAAGCAGCCCAGACGCCCTTCGCCTGGCAGCAGGACTACGCCCGGGTCACCGAGACCGGTGACATCGAGTGGACTCCCCGGGAACACCGTTTCGTTGCCGGTGACACGGTGCGCTACATCGACTACGAGAACGGCTCCGACTCCCATGACGGGGCCTCGAAACAGCGGCCCTGGAAGCATCATCCCTGGGACACCCAGGCGGTCGGCGTCGCCGCCGCGGCCACGGGAATCGACACCTACGTCTTCAAAGGGGGCGCGGTCTATCGCGGCCGGCTCGCGGTGAAGGAGAAGGGCCGGCCCGGCCGCCCGATCCGTCTGACCCGCGATCCCGCTTGGGGCGACGGGCCCGCCATCCTCGCCGGCTCGCAGATCGTCACCAACTGGAGCCGGGGCGCCGATCACCCCAAGATCCCTGCGCCCGAGGCGGTGTGGAAGGCCCGGCTCGACTTCACGCCGCGCACCTTGTGGATTGTCGCCTCTGACGGCGCGGCCACCCGGATTCCGCTGGCCCGCCACCCGAACTGGAAGAGCGAACCCGAGGACCACAAGGCCCAGTGGTTCCGCTGGACCAACGAGCGGCACCCTTTCCAACCCAAAGAGGGCTTCAGCGCCAACGATACGAAGAACCTCAAGGGCCGCGACAAGGACTTCGTCGTGGATGCCCTGATCTACTCCGAATACGGCTGGGTCATGGGCACGCCCTATCCCACGAAGGTCCGCGACTTCGATCCCCAGGACGGCGCGGTGCGGTTCGAGGGCTGGACCGGCGGCGGCAACGCCTCGATCCTCTTCCGCGGCATGCGCTACTACCTGGAGGACAAGCCGCAGTATCTCGATGATCCCGACGGCGAGTTCTGGTTCGACCGCCGGGGCGCCGGCGGCACCCTCTACGTGCGCCTGCCCGGCGGCCTCGATCCCCGCACGGTCCGCCTGGAGGTCGGCCGGCACCCCGAACTGATCGTCGGCGCCGACGCCGCGCACCTCGACATCAGCGGTCTCGACTTCCGCTGGACCACGCCGCACTGGAATCTCGATGTGGTCTCATGGGACTTCCAGACCAAGCCCTTTGGCACCCGCGCCGACGCCCACCCCGCCTGCATTCGCATCTGGGGCCGGGGCGAAGGCATCCGCATCGCCAACTGCACCTTTGCGGACGTCGTCATGGGCCTCGATATGCGTGCCCGTGGCGAGGGCGCGCCGATGCGCGACATCACCGTCGAGGACAATGTCTTTCACAACACCGACGTCGGCGCCGCCTGTTTCACCGCCGGCGCCGGCTGGGGGTTCTCCCATCCGGTGGGCATCCTGGACGAGGTGCGCCTCTACCGTAACTACGCCGCGAATATCGGCTTTCGGCCCACGCGCTACGAGCGCGGCAGCACCTTCGACCTGAACCATCCTTTCCGGGCCCATCTGGCCGGCAACGTCGTCGAGCGCTGCGGGGCCCAAGCTATCAACGTCGTCGCCGGCAAAGGCGCCACCCGCGGCGACGTGCCCCTGATCCGCGTGCTGATCCACCAGAACAAGGCCTGGAAGACGATGCAGAACGGCAACGACTTCGGCGGCATCGAGAGCTGGCAGCACGGGCCGGTCTATATCTTCAACAATCTCAGTTTCGACCCCCGCGGCCAACGGGAGGGCGAGCGCTCGTTCCACGGCAACAACCCGGGCTTCGGCCACGCCTACTACCTCGACGGCGGCTTCAAGCACTACGTCTTCAACAACATCGCCTGGGGCCTCTCCAACGATCCCACCAGCCCGCTGGTCAACTGCTCGGCCTTCCAGGAGATCATCAGTCACCAGAATACGTTCTTCAACAACACCGCCTATAACTTCTTCGTCGGCTCGCGCCGCCAGGCCCCGCACGCCGGACGCAACAAGTTCCTCGGCAACGTCTGGCAGAGCATGAGCGACCGCGTCTTTCGCCACGCCGATCCCGCCAAGACCCTCGCCGAAGGCAACGCTCACCACGCCGGCCCGCAGAAGCAGCACTTCGCCTACGAAACCAACGCCTATGCCCGCAACGTGTTCTACGATATCGGCCAGATGGGCGTGTTCGAGACCTCCGGCCGCTGGCTCAAGAGCCTGGAGGATTTCCGTACGGCCCTGCGGCAGCAGCGCAGCCTGGTCGCCGACTTGGGCGTCATGGACAAGGCCGCGCCGCTGCGCGACCCGGCCCGGGGCGATTTCCGCCTCAACCGGGACTCGGCGGCGGTGGACAGCGGCGCGGTGACTTTCGTGCCCTGGGCCCTGTATGGCGTGGTCGCCGAGTGGAACTTCTACCCGGCCGGCAACGACCCCGCGCAGATCATCGACGAGCACTGGTACGCCAAGGACTACCTGACCGACCGCGACAACTACTACCAGCGACCGACATATCCGCTGACTGCGGTCAACGTCGGGCCCCAGGACTATGTCCCGGGGCCGTTGGAGAACTTCACCGCCGGCGCCCTGCGCCTGACCCCGGCCAAAAAGACCTACGCCACGATCAGCGACGCCGTCATCAGCAAGCCTTTCACGGCCCGCTTAGCCACCCGGGCCCGCCACGGCCAGGACCCGCAGATCCAGCCCTTCACCTTCGAGGGCGACGACCTCAAGAGCCCGCAGATCCACACCGGCAATCTCCTGATCGAGGTCTATTTCCAGGCCGGCAGCGACGGCTGGATCGTCGGCAAGCAGCAGGGGACCGGCTACGCCCTGCGGCTCCAGGACGGCCGGGCCGTGTTCCACGTCGCCGGCGAGGGCGGCGCCCGCGCCGAGTTGGCTTCCCAGGCCCGACTCGCCGATGGCCGCTGGCGTCACGTGATTGCCGAGGCCGACCGCCGCACCCAGACCCTGACCTTGTATGTGGACGGCAAACTCGACAGCACCGGCCGCGGCGTCGGCCCGGTCTCCCTGGCCAACGCCGGCGACCTGTACGTGGGCGGCCGACCCGACGGCGACCACCTGCGCGGGGCCCTGGAGTTCCTGCGCATCGCCCACGGCACCCTCGCCGACGCCCAGACCACGATCGAGGAGCTGTACGCCTGGCAGTTCGACGGTCCGTCCCGCCGCGACATGCGCGGCGCTGACCCCCAGGGCCGCGGCCGCGACGCCGGGGCGCTCGAGTCCTTCTGATACGGATTCACCGTGAGAATCCCGCAACGTGGTACCGCATTTCACAAGTACCGCGACTATGGTGAGGTTGCTTCGTCGCTGCGCTCCTCGCAATGACATGATTGCCGCGCTCGGCGAGCCGCGCTCGCAATGACATAGGGCACCCAAGTATGTCATTGCGAGGAGCTTCAGCGACGAAGCAATCTCTACCCCGGAGTCTCAGGACTTGCGAAATGCGGTAGTAGTGGCAGCATCAAAGCCCGAAGGCCTGGTTCGTAGTGGCGTCGTCAGACGCTATCTTTATGCTCTTACGAGCACACTACACACGGGGATCGTCGTTCTATAACCGCCTGCCGCACCCATGGGGACCGGACGAATCGCGCGATCTCGCGCGGATTTCGTTTGACGAACAATCTGAAGGGCTGTATGATAATCAGGAAACGGAAGGGCAAAGGGCAGGTCGTAGCTCGATGGAAAGTCCGATGGGCGTGGCCCGGGACGGAAGGTCGCCGGGAAGCTAATCGCGGTGCCACAAGAAATCTATGAAAGAAACGGGCAGGGAATGGGTAGGCGACAAACAGAGCCGGTTGGCGAGCCAACGCCGGTCTTGGAGGTGGTGAGACAGGGTCAATCGGTGTACGAGGTTTCTTGCTGCGGAGGCGGGAGCGGCTATAATAGGCGGCCGTGACGAAAGGAAGGCCCGGTTGGTGCAAGGAGAACCATTGGCTGCGAAGGTGTATTTCATCCCGGCTTCGGTCGGCGAGGGGGAGCGGGCGATTTCCGAAAAGGCGAGCCGGCTCTTCCAGGCCGGTGGGTTCGGGACGTGTTTCCGCCCGAACGACTTCACCGCCGTCAAGGTCCACGTGGGCGAGGAGGTCAACAACACCTATATCAAGGCCCCGTGCCTGCAGGGGCTGGTGGACGAGCTGCGGAAACGGAAGACCAAGCCGTTCATCACCGACACCAGCACGTTGTATACCGGCCGGCGGCACAACGCCATCGACCATGCGGTCCTGGCGACGGAGCGGGGTTTCAGCGTTTCGGGGCTGGGAATCCCGTTTCTGGCGGCCGACGGGCTGTTCGGGACCGCGGAGACGGCGGTGCCGATCGCGGGCGAGTTGCAGCAGGAGGTCTCGATCGCGGCGGATATCGTCCGGTGCCAGTCGATCCTGTCGGTCGCGCATTTCACGGGTCACTGCGCCACCTGTGCCGGGGCCACCCTCAAGACTCTGGGCATGGGCTGCGCCAGCCGCAAGGGCAAGATGCGGCAGCATTCCGCCCTCAAGCCGCGCGTGAAAAAGGGCAAGTGCACCCGCTGCGGCGAATGTTACCGGCACTGTCCCGCCGGCGCCATTTCGCTCGACAAGCTCCAGGCCCATATCGCGGCCGACCGGTGTATCGGCTGCGCCGAGTGCGTGGCGGTGTGCCGGTTCGCGGCGGTCGAGTACGACTGGCAGCAGGAAAGCGCGATCCTGCAAAAGAGCGTGGCCGAGCATGCCCTGGGGGCGGTGCAGGGCAAACAGGGGCGGGCGGTGTTCTTCAATTTTCTGCTCTCCATGACCAAGGATTGCGATTGCTTCGACAAGGCGAACATGCCTACAATGGTCCAGGACCTCGGGATCGCAGCGTCGACCGACCCGGTGGCGGTGGACAAGGCGGCCATTGACATGGTGGAGGCCCGGGACGGCAGGACGCTGTCGGACCTGATCGGGAACCACAGGCTGGATTGGCGGCACCAAATCGAGCACGCGGTGAAGATCGGCCTGGGCCGTGCCGAATACGAACGGATCGATGTGAGTTGACGACGCAACAAAGGTGAGGACTATGTCTCTCGGACAAATCATCAGGAACAAGCGCGAGGAGTTGAATCTGACGCTGGATCAGGTCAGCAACAAGGTGGGGTATTCCAAGCCCTACCTGTCCACGATCGAGACGGACAAGGTGAAGAACCCGCCCGGCGACGATCTGCTGACCCGGCTCGAGCGCGTGCTCAAGTTCGAGCAGGGCCTGCTGCTGCACATCGCGCACATGGAGCGGATGCCGTCCGACGTGCGGAGCATCTACGAGTCGCAGGAGGCCGAGAACCAGAAGCTGCGCCAGCTCGTCCAGCGGCTGGCGCAGAAGAAGGCCAAGACCAGCGAGGTCAACGCGGTGCTGGCCAAGGCCAAGCGGCAGGCGAAAGAGGACAAGCCCGGGGTCTCGGCGGGGCGGCTGGTCCCGATCATCAACAAGGTCGCGGCCGGCTATCCCGCGGAGTTCAACGACCTGGACTACCCGGTCGGTGTCGCGGACGACTACGTGCGCTGCCCGGACCTGCACGATCCGAACGCGTTCGCGGTCCGCGTGGTGGGCGACTCGATGGAGCCGCGCTTCCATGAAGGCGACATCGTGATCTTCTCGCCGGCGCTGGAGGTGCAGAACGGCGACGATTGCTTCGTCCGGTTCACCATGCCGCACGAGACGACGTTCAAGCGGGTCTTCTTCGAGAAGGAGGACAAGGTCCGGCTCCAGCCCCGCAACGAGCGCTACTCGCCGACCGTCGTCGAGGGCGACCGCATCGACGGGATCTACCGGGCCGTCAGCCGCTACGAGAGGCTCTGAGCCGCCGCGGGGCGTGTCCGATGCGTTGTGACGGGCAACTTGGATAATGGACGCACGCCGTCCTCTTCGTAGGTCGTGCGTCCTCGCACGATCACGTCGTCAAAGCGATCTCTGCCCCGCGACGGCCAGCACGAGGGCGTAGACCTTCGTCGCGCCCGCTTCCTTCAAGGTCTTGGCGCACTCGTTCAGGGTGGCGCCGCTGGTCTTGATGTCGTCCACGAGACAGACGGTCCGGCCGGTGAAATCATGTCCTTCCCGGACCACAAACGCCCCCGCGACGTTTCGTGCGCGGGCGGCGGGTGTCGCCACCTGAGGCTGGGCCCGCGTGCGGCGGATGCGGACCAGGTCCGTGCTGACGCGGGCCCGCGCGGGATGCAGCTTCTTCGCGAGCAGGTACGATTGGTTGTACCCGCGCAGCAGCCGCCGGGTCCAGTGCAGGGGAACGGGCACCAGCAGGTCGATTTCCTCGGCAAAACCGCTGCCCTGCAAGGCCGCGTCGGCCAGCGGCGCGAGCGTCCGGGCCCATTCGCTGTGATCGTGCTTGAAGGCGAGAATTATGCGCTGCAGCGCCTCCGTGTAGACCCCGACGCGGGCGATGCCGTCGAAGTGAATCTCGTCGTTCTGACAGGCCGCGCAAGCGCTGTCGACCAGTCCGTACCGGCTGGCGTCCCGGCCGCAGCGCGGGCAGTAATCCCCGGCCGTGCACGTCAGAAGCTCGCCCCAGCATTTCGGACACAACTCGCGGTCCGTATCGCAGATCGCCGCGTGACAGATGCCGCAGACCGCCGGCCACAGGAGCTGCGCCAGGCCCCGCCCGAGCAGGACCGGCACTGCCTTGGCTCGCGCCATGACCCGTTGTCGTTTCGCGGCTTCCATGGGGGCTATTCTATCCGCCTGGGCAGGCGCATTCAACGCAGATCGAACGGGCTGTTGTCGGTGGGTTTGAACCAGCCGAGCTTCAGGCCCGCGGAACGGACGCCGTAGACGTTGGCGGCCTCGAAATCCGCCATCGGCTCCGGGCCCGCGTGGCCGTCCGCCCAGCCCACGTTGGTATGAGCGCCGTGCCGAAAGTGGAGAGAGGGGGACATCCAGAAGTCCGCCATGACACGCCCGCCGACGACGGCGAACGGCGGCTCGGCGAACGAGTACTCGATCAGAGCGTCGCCGGCGTTGGCCATCGCGGTGTCGGCGAACAGGAGGGTCTGTCCCGGATTGGCCATCTCGCTGATGGAGGTGGTGCGGGCGTAGGCCCGCGCCAGGGCCTGCGGGCCGCTCATGCCGGCGTCCCAAAGCCGGCTGCCGATGTACATCATGTTGTAGCCGTACCCGCCGCAGCCCTGCTCGAAGCTCGTGGTCCAGTCGCCGGCTTTGACGAAGTTGACACGGCCGGGACACTCCTTGACCCGCCCCTCGGCCAGGTAGCCGACGAGCGGGCCCTGCGCGGGATCGAAGGGCTCGCCCAGGGTGCGGCGCACGCCGTGCCAGCGGTGACGGCCGGCGTTGTCCCACAGGTCCCGGGCCGCCGGGACGTAGAAGCCGTCGTTCTCGGCCGCGTACCCGCTGACGGCCAGCACGAGCTGACGCACATTGGACCGGCACACCAGAGTCCGCGCCTGCGAGCGCGCGCCCGCCAAAGCCGGCAGCAGCAGGGCGCACAGCAGCGTCAGCGTCGCGATGACCACCAGCAGCTCCACCAGCGTGAAGGCGTCCTTGGCGGGCGTGCATTCGGAGTTTGCCGAGGGTTTAGTCCATCCGCCATCGGCAAGGCCTGCGCAAAGCCTACGGCCTTGCCGCTGCCACCCGTTGCCTTGGACCTGCCCGAGGCCAAGGCTTCTCACACACCCTCTGAGGTCTGGAGGCTGCCGATGACTATTGGTGCTCAGGTATTCCCAGGAGGTGCTGGGTGGTATCGCCAAGGCCTTAGAGGGTGTGTGAGAAGCCAGCGTTCTCTGGGTGGCATCGTCAAGCGGAGTCTGGGCTCCCAATCGCGATCTATCGCGATTGGGAACCCTCTTCGGAGCTTGGCGATGGCGGATTTCCCGGGCACCGGACCATTGCCAAGGCCTACCGGCCTTGACGATGCCACCCTTTTCGCACACCCTCTGAGGATCCACAGTCCCCGGTCTATACTGTTGGATAAGGTTCTGCATAGACCGTCACTCATCCTTGAACTCGGTGCGCCAGCGCTCGATGTGGCCCCACTGGTCGGCAAGGACGGCGAAATCCCGGCTGTCGATGAATAGATTCTTCGGCCGGGCCAGATCACTGCGGCCGTTCCAGCGTTTGTCCCCGAAGCGGCTTTGCCATGCACCGGCCAAGAGGGCCAAGTCGTGATAGTTCACGGTCCCGTCGAGATTGAGGTCGGCTGCGTGTTCCTGCTCGTGCAGGACGCCGACCGCCTCCAGATCGAAGCCGCCGGAGCCCCAGGTCGGCCACATGTCGTAGATCGGGTGGTTGCTCGGATAGGGGGCCCAGTCCGGCCCGGTGGCAGGGTCGATCTGTCCGGCGGCCTCATCGAAGAAGTGGCCGCTGCCGGGTACGTCCACCAGCCGCACATAGCGGATGTCGTTGAGATCGACAATGCCCGCGCGCACCCGCGGCAGGTCCGCCAGGTCCTCCAAATCGAAGGGAGTGCCGGTGCACAGGCCGTTGGCGTTGGGATGCTTGCCGGCCAGATTGTGAATGTTGCTGATCGCGATCGTGCCATACGGTCCGACCGGGCCGGGCGTCCGCGATACGCCGGGAAAGCGTACGAAGTCACGCCCGTTCGTCGAGACCTCCACGTAGGCCAACTCCGCCAGCATCTGGCCCTGGGCCGAGCCCATCTGGGTGGTGAACTGCGAGATGAAGGCATTCTCGAAGACCGCGAAGTCGTACCCCTTGCCGTTGCGGATCGCCGCCGGGCCGAAGGCGAGCGTGATGGAGCCGGGCGGGAGACCCTGGTCGATCTCCTTGCGCTCCAGCTCGCCCAGGCTGACGACGTCGAAGCTCTGCCCGGTCGCGGGGCCGAGGGCCTTGGTGGGATCGTTCCAGACGCCGAGGCCCAACCACGTCTGGTCGGCCGGCGCGTACTCCACGACCGCGGTGGCCCAGCCGCGAAAGATCGGGTTGAGCACGGCGTCGGCGCTCAGCGGATTCGCGTGCCGCCACGTGACCGGATGCACGTAGCCGTTGATGCCCGGCTCCGTGTACGGACCGCCCCGGGCCAAGGCCGCTCCCAGGCAGAGAAACATGCTGGTTGTCATCGCTCTTGGCATGGGTCATTTCTCCGCGGGAGACTGGCAGGAGATGATGGTGTCGATACAGAAATAGGCCGGGGTGTTCAGGCCGAAAGGCCCTTGGTCGCTCGAATCGAGGCGGAACTGAAGGGTTTGGACCGGCCCGAGCGCGGCCAGATTGACGAAGGCCCACGTATCGAGAAGGTAGTCCCGTGCGTTGTCGGCAAAACGGAAATCCGCCAGGTAGAAATCGACCTCACCGGTGGTCCTGCCGGCGGCATCCAGGCCGGTGACGATCAGCTTGAGCCAGTCTTCGTCGTTGCCCGTGGGACCGCCGAACTTCTTCGAGAAGCCGCTGCCTTGGAGCAGGTCGTAGTAGGTGTAGTTGTTGTTCGTAACGTACAGGCCGCTGAGGACCTGGGGAGTGTTCAGCGTGAGCGTAGGCAAGGTCTCCCAGCCGACGAAGACGACACCGTAACCGGCGGAGCCGCCTTGGCCGCCGCCCGGGATGGCATTGTACTGGGCCTCGATGCCGGCGCGATTGGGATCGGTGCGGTTGGAATAGGCGAACCCCTCCCAGAACATCCAGTCGGCATGGTAGCGGTTTGCGAACCGGATACCGCCGCTAGTGAATCCGCCCGCGCCGTCGGCGCCGTTCCAGTGGGACTCCGGCGGCAGCGGCAAGTCTTCGAAGGTGGCCAGGGGCGGTTGCGGAACAATGGTATCGATACAGAAGTAGGTCGGGGTATTCAGGCCGAAAGGCCCTTTGTCGCTCGAATCAAGCCGGAATTGCAGGGTCTTGACCTCCCCGAGTGGTGCCAGGTTGACGAAGGCCCACGAGTTGAGGAGATAGTCCTGGGTGTTGTCGGCGCAGCGGAAATCCGCGAGGTAGAAGTCGACCTCGCCGGTAACCTGTCCGGCCGCGTCCACGCCGATGATCGTCAGCTTGAGCCAGTCTCCGTCGTTGCCGGCAGGCCCGCCGAACTTCTTGGAGAAGAGGCTGCCATAGCGCATGTCGTAGTAGGCGTAGTTGTTGTTGGTCACGTACAGACCGCTGAGGACCTGGGGGCGGGCAAGCGTGAGCGTGGGCACCGTCTCCCAGCCGACGAAGACGACGGCGTAGTTGGCCGAGCCGCCCTGGCCGCCGCCGGCGATGGCATTGTACTGGGCCTCGATGCCGGTACGATTGGGGTCGGTGCGGTTGGAGCAGGCGAATCCCTCCCAGAACATCCAATCCGCGTTGTAGTGATTCTCGAACCGGACACCGCCGCTGGTAAACCCGCCCGCGCCGTCGGAGCCGTTCCAATAGGACTCCGGCAGCAGTGGGACGTCTTCGAAGTTCACGACGGCAGCACTTGATACCGCGGCCAGCAGCACGACGAAGATACCAATTCGCAATTGGCAGTCCGCAATCCGCAATCCAACAGCTTTCCCTCCGGTTTGTAGCGACGTGCACTTCATGTTCCACCTCCTTCTGGCAGCGGCCCAGGTCGCGAGACCGGCTGCCGGACCATAAAAAAACCGTCGTTCCCGCGAGAGGAACGACGGCTCGGGTCCAAAGGAGTCTGCCCATTGTATCCGGGCAGAAGGAGCGCCAGCGCACAGGTGTTCCGGGTCGCGAGAACACAACCAGAGACCCCCGCACACGCCGTGCGCGCTGGGGTCCCCACGATGCTTGATCGACTCCAGGCAGGTTTTCTGACTCGCATCTTACCGCCAGGCTCCTTCCCATCCCGCCCTATTCTTGCCACCATGGTGGCAAGAACAGGGCGGGACAGTGGACTACGCCTCGCGGATTTCCGAAGAGAGTTTGAAGTGTAAAGTGTGAAGTGCTCTTGAAACTCCCAACTTGAAACTTAACACTCTCTACACTCTCTTTCGGAGCCGATGCTCACAGCGGCGCGACCGTCGCGGATTTTCACCGCGTTCCCGTTTCGGTATCCCAAGGCAGGGGCCTTGAGACCTGCAGCCGAGCTATGCACTTCGCAAAGAGCTTACGTTGGCGATCGTACGGAACCGTGGGGGGGCCGTCAAGGGGAAAAATTCTCTTCCCCGGGCGAATCGTCCGGGGCGGCCCGCCCAACTCCTGCCGGGATCGGCAGTTGCGATTTCTGTCGCATGGCGCAAATCGTATGCCGGTTTCCCTTGTCGTGCGGGTCCAAATCTGATAGATGCTTGTTCTCCGCGGTCTCCTCCCGTTGCCCGGGTAGTCCTTCGCAGGAGGCTCGCGCGGTTGCACGAAAGGAGCCCTGAGTGAACAGCAACTATGATTTTCGGATTGTTCGCGTCCTGCGTCGGCGGCTGGGCCTGACGCTGCACGCGCTGGCCGGCCGGGCCGGGCTGACCTACCCGACGGTCGAATCCATCGAGACGAACAAGACGTTGCCGTCGCTGAAGACCCTGGACGCCCTGGCCGGGGCCTTACAGGTATCCACCAGCGCCCTGTTGGGCCTGGTCGAGCAGCGACTGGTGGAGAGACGCAAAGCCCACGTCGAGCCGCGCACCAGTTCCACGAAGGCGGACAAAGGGTTGGAGAAATGCCGCGTGGCCCGGTACGACCGGGGCAAGATCATTCGAGTGGCCGCGGAAACGGGCGATCACGTGCACGTGATGGGACTGCACGAGAATATCGACGAGTTCTGCTACGTGCTGAGCGGCTGCGTGGAGCTGCGCGCGGAGGGCAAGACCTATCGGCTGGAGCAGGATGATACGATCCTCTTCGACGGCCTCCTGGACCATTCCTACACCCAGATCGAGACGGGGGAGTATGTGACGGTTCACATCCCCAAGGACATCCGCATCCTGGATACGCTCCTCGATGCCAAGCCGGAGGAGACACCGCAAGCGTGAGTGCGGTTTTGGGCTCATCCGGTTGCAGCGTGCTTCGGGCTGGCCCAAAGCGGGCGGGCTTGGGACCTTCTGCGCTTCTCGCCAGCAGCGTGGCAGGCTGCCGACATCGTGGCGAGGGCGTCCCGCCCTTGCGTCGCGGGGGCATCCTGCCCCTGCTCGTGTCTTCTGGCTGGAGTTTCGGGTTTAGTACCGCATTTCACAAGTACCGCGACTATGGGTGAGGTTGCTTCGTCGCCCTCGGCGCGAAGCGCCGCTGCGCGTCGGGCCTCGCGATGACATGATTGCCGCGCTCGGCGAGCCTCGCTCGCAATGACATAGGGCGCCCAAGTATGTCATTGCGAGGAGCTTCAGCGACGAAGCAATCTCCACCCTATAGTCTCAGGACTTGCGAAATGCGGTACTGGCACAACCGAGGGCGAGACGCCCTCGGGACACAAGGGCAAGATGCCCTCGCCACGATGTGGGCCAAGGAGGTGTTCGGCGCGGTCCGGGCATTTTCGCACGAACCCGGAGCCGAGCAACGGTTCGTCTCGGTGGAGCCCTCTTCGACTCGCAAGCTCTTGGCTCAAATCGGAGAATCGCAAGGGTTTGGGGGCAGGGCCCCCGGTCGCTGGGGGCTACGGGGCCAGTTCGATCGGCGGCGCGGTTGCCGGCACGGCCTCCGGGCTGGAGAACCAGCCTCGGGTCCGCAGGCAGATGCGGACCAGCATCAGCATGACAGGGACCTCGATCAGCACGCCGACCACCGTCGCCAGCGCGGCGCCGCTGGCCAACCCGAAGAGGATCGTGGCCGTGGCGATCGCGACCTCGAAGTGGTTCGAGGCGCCGATCATGGCGGAAGGCGCGGCGTCCTGGTAGGGAAGCTTCAGCAGCCTGGCCAGGCCGTAGCCCAACGCGAAGATGAGCACCGTCTGGAGGAACAGGGGAACCGCGATCCAGAGGATCGCCAGGGGATCGCTCAGGATCGTCTTGCCCCGGAACGAGAACAGCAGGACCAGGGTCATCAATAGGGCGCCGATCGTGATCGGGGTCAGCAGGTGCAGGAACTGCTCGTTGAACCAGGCCTCGCCCTTGGCGGTGATGATCCACTTACGCGAGAGAAACCCGACCACCAGGGGCAGGGCGACGTAGATCGAAATCGACAGGACCAGCGCCTGCCAGGGGACGGGGAGCCGGCCGACGCCGAGGAGGAACCCGCCCAGCGGACCGTATAGGAACAGCATCGCCAGCGAGTTGATCGCGACCATGATCAGCGTGTGGGCATCGTTGCCCCGCGCCAGGTAGCCCCAGACGAGAACCATGGCGGTGCAGGGGGCGATGCCGAGCAGGATGCAGCCCGCCAGATAGCTGCGCCACAGGGGCACTTGCAGCATCCGCACGCCTTCGACGTCCACGACCGCGCCCACGCCGTACGTTGCCCCGGCGGGCAGGTCCAGGCCCAGGGGCATTTTGACCAAGTCCACCGCCTCCGGCCCGATCAGGCCGTAGAAGACCGTGCCGAGAAAAAACAGGGAGATCGCATACATGGTGAACGGCTTGATGGCCCAGTTGATGAACAGAGTCAGGCCGACCGGCCGCAGGCTCTGGCCCGCCTTGAGCACCGCCGCGAAGTCGATCTTGACCATGATCGGGTACATCATCAGGAACAGGCACACGGCGATGGGAATCGACACGACCGGCGCGCCGCCCACGGTGAGCGCCATCGCATCCAGGGCTTGTACCGCCCCCGGAGCCATTTTGCCGAGCACAATACCGGCGACAATACAGAGAGCAACCCAAAGCGTCAGGTATCGCTCGAAGAACCCCAGTCCTTTCGCTCGCTTGACAACGCCTGCCTGTGCGGCCATATCCACGTATGCCCCCATCTTGGCCATTCTTCAATCCCTGTCCTGCAAGAGGCTCTCGGGCAGCCCTTCGATGAACGTTCTGATCTCGTCGCGGACCCGCCGATAGTGCTGCAGAGCTTCCTGTTCCCCTTGTGCCTGCCGGGCGAGGCGGGGCGGGTCGTCGAAGCCGACGTGAATGACCTTGGTCGGGCCCGGAAACAGCGGACACGATTCGTGAGCGTGATCACAGACGGTCACGACGTAGTCGAATGCAATGCCGTCGAGTTTCTGGAGATGCTTGGAGTGATGGCCGGAGATATCGACACCGGCCTCCGCCATGACCGCGACGGCCCGGGGATCGAGGCCATGCGGCTCGATCCCGGCCGAATATGGCTCGATCACATCGCCTTTGAGATGCCGGGCCCAGCCCTCGGCCATCTGACTGCGACAGGCGTTGCCTGTGCACAAGAACAGCACCTTCAGCTTTTGCATTGTCCCTTGCATAACTCCTCCGGGGCCATGCTGAGAATTCTCTGAAGTTCCTTTCCATCCTGCACGATCTGCGGCGTTTGGGCCAGATGGCGGCGCACCCAGGCCACGGCCTCCTTGACCGGCTTGGGGGCCTTTCGGTCGGGCAGCCGGTAGTACATCCAGCGTCCTTCCTTGCGGCCCTCCACCAGCCGCGCCTGCCGCAGGATAGCCATGTGCTTGGAAACCGTCGACGGCGCCAGTTGCAGCAGCGCGACGATCTGGCAGACGCACAACTCCCCGCCCCCCAGCGCCGCCAGCACCCGCAACCGGTTCCCATCCGCTAACGCTTTGGCTATGTCCAGCACTTCACGCATATGCACACCTACCATATTTCGCCATATAGCGAAATATACGTGAGGGCGCCTTGCGAGTCAAGGGGGAAATTGGTGGGCAGGGCCGACCCGACGGGCCGTCCTTTCTTCTCTCTGCCGTATTGACGCTCGGCAAGTGCTGGGGTAGACTATCCATAGTGTGCGAAGGAGAAACGATGGCGACGATAACAAAGCGAATAGTTGGGCAAGAAGTTATGGGTCTCATCCAAGTTGACGTATCGCTCTCCAATCCGAAGGAGCCCGCGCTCAAACCGGTGCAGGTCCACGCCTTGGTGGATACCGGGGCGAGTACTCTGTGCATTCCGGAGCACGTGAGAATCCAGCTTGGCTTGGAGGAACTGGAGCGTCGGGAAGTGATCGTGGCCAACGGCAAAAGGGAAGTGGTTCCCTATGTAGGACCGGTCCAGATCACGTGCCTGGGCCGCAGTTGCTATACCGGGGCACTGGTTCTGGGGGATCGGGTGCTTCTCGGCGCTGTTCCCATGGAGGATATGGACCTGGTGATTTCGCCCACGAAACAGCAGGTTACTCCGAACCCGGAGAGCCCCAACATCCCGTCGGCAATCGTGATGTGACCGTGCGGCGGAGATGACCATGAAGACGCAGGCAGCGGGACAGCCCAGTCTGTCGGGCACGAGCGGAGACGAAGGTATTCGCTGAAATCGACTTTTCTCCGCCCGTACCCTGGACGTGGGAAACGCCTCTTTCCGTTCTCTTATGACCCGTTGCCGGGCGGTTATTTCGTCCCGGCGGCGAGTCGCAGCGCGACTTCGGCGACGTGGCGGCCGAGGTTCTTGGCCGTGGCGACGCCGACTTCGTCGCCGGCGATGCTGTCCTTGCCGTCGTTGACCAGCGTGGCGCCGAAATGGGACGTGGGCTGGCCGTCGCCGACGACGATCATCTCCTGGCACAGCAGCGAGGCCTGCACGCCGTGCAAGGCCGTTTCCTGACCGCCGTTGCGGCCGGCGCCGACGGCAACGACCCCGCCGACCTTGCCGCCCAGGGCGAACTTCTGCCGGCGGAATACGATGCAGTGGTCGAGGAAGGCTTTGCACAACGAGGTCATATTGCCCATGTAGATCGGCGTTCCCACAATGATGCCGCTGACATTGGGGTCCGAGAGAATCGGGATGAGGGCCGCAAATCCGCCCTGGGCGGCCTCCACATTGGCCGGATCGTAGACGCCGATGTTGCGGCCGGCCAGCTCGATCAGCTCGGTCGTGACCGCCGGATCGACGGCGCGGGCGGCTTCCAGGCAGACGGCCAGGGCGGCCGCCGTCGTCTTGCCTTTACGCGGGCTGCACGACACGCCCAGGATCTTGACGGCCTTGCGGTCTTGGGCGACGGCCGTCGAAGCTGCCGATCCGGTCGTGCCCGCGGCCAGTGTCGTGGTCAGGAATTCCCTTCGATTCATGTTCGATCCTCCTTTGCTGAGACTGGGTTATATTGGTTGCAGTGACACATGTCTAACGTGCGATGTAGATCAGATACAGGCCGGCGAGCAGGACCAGGAGGCCGCAGATCTTCTTGAGAATGACAGCTCCTTTGGATTTCTCGTTCCAGTTCAGGTAGCGCTGCACCAGTCCCGTGCTGGTGCCCGCCAGAATAATGACCGAGCAATGGCCGAGGCCGTAGGCGACGAGCAGGACGATGCCGTAGAGCAGGGCGGTCGAGGCCACGCGGAACGTCACGCCCAGCATGGGAGCCATGTACGCGAACGTGCAGGGGCCGATCGCGATGCCGAAGATCAGGCCGAGGATCAGCGCCGCCAGCAGGCCCTTGCGTTTCATCCCAATCTGACCCGGGCCGGACCACGGCAGGGTGATGACGTCCAGCAGATACAGGCCGACCAGAAAGAAGATGGCGGCGACGAAGTAATTGCCGTACCGCCCTACATCGCCCATCATCCGCCCGGCGGCGGCGGTGATAACACCGATCGCGGCGATCGTGATGAGAATCCCGCCGGCGAAGAGGCTGGAGATGGCCAGGGCTCGCCGGGTGGACATGCGGTCCTGCCGGCCGATGAAGCCGACGATCAGCGGGATGCTGGACAGATGGCAGGGACTGAGCACGACGCTCAGAATGCCCCAGACAAAGGATGCCCCGACGGCCAGCGCCGGCGTCGCCTCCACGGCCTTCGTCAGACTGGTGAACAATTGCTCCATGGGTCAACTCATTTCGGCGCACATTCGCCGATCTTGCACGCTTTCTGGATCTGTTCGGGCGACAGTTTCATCTTGTCGGCCAAGGCCTGGCTGATGCTGATGAGCCGGCCTGTTTCATAGGGGTTCTGCTCGACCCATTTCTTGAGGTTGTCGGCGCTGGTGAAGAAACCCTGGTGGAAACAGCCTGCGGAGGTCCAGGTGCCGTCGGGCTTCTGGCGTTGGCCGAACCAGGCGACGGAACTTGCCGGCTCCAGAGAGGCGACCTTGCCCTCGAACGTCTTGACGACGATCGGCTGCCTGGTCAGGCGGTCCTTCTCGCGGACCTCGATGTCCTTGCCGGTCCGGGCGGCCACTCCCAGAGCACAATGGGAGCAGCAGCCCCAGGTGTGCACGTTGCCGTGGACGATCACTTCCGCGGCGTCCTGCGGATAGCAGGCCCGGTCGCAGAACCCGCAGCGGTGGGACATCTCCTTCTGCTGGAGGGCGGCCAGAGTCAGAACACTGCCGCCCGCGGCGGCCCGCTCGCCCAACGCGGCGTCCCGACCGGCGAAGGCCTTGATCCACGGCTTGCCGGTAGTCTCGTCCTCGCCGCTGAGAAACGCCGCCTCCGCCATCGCGACCGGTTTGCCGGTAGCCCAATCTGTGACCGCGACCTTCTCCTCAAACCCGGCCTTGTCCTCGGTCAGGCAGGAATACAGGATGAAATAGCAGTGCGGGCCACAGAGCCGGACCGGTCCCTTGTCGGTCTGGACCGTGACAAGGGTCTTGGCGTTGATGTCGCCGTCACACATGTAGCAGATGCTCTCTTTCGGACGCTCATCGACTTTCGCGGGCTTGAGCCGCTCGAAGGCCGGTGCCTGCGCAGCGCCGCTCGACAGATCCACCCCCAACTCCTTCCACTTGGCCAGGATGTCCTCCCGGGAGACGAACCCCTCATGGCGGAACAACTCCTGGCCGGCGGCGTCGTAGAAGATCTGGGTGGGGATCAGCTTGACGCCGTACTTTGCGGCCGCGCCGGGGTCTTTGCGCACATCGTAGAAGTCCACGCGAAGCCGGCCCGCATAGTCCTTCTTAAGCTCCTCCAGTACCGGCGCCATCATCTTGCAGGGAATGCACGTGCTGGACCCGAGGTCCACCAGGCGGGGGAGGCCGGTCGTTGGCGGCTCCTCTTGGCCCTGGCCGCGCTGCTTCAATCCGAACACGACCGCAATCGCAGCGATCAGTGCCACGACGATGATGCCTTTCCATGCCGTTTTCATCGATGCACCGCCTTTCTTTTGGGGAACTACGTCAGCATCTTGCGGATTTCGTCCGGCGTGGGCACTCTGCCGACCACCTTCACCTGCCCGTCGATGGCCAGCGCCGGGGTCAGCATCACGCCGAACTTCATGATCTCGTTGAGATTCGTCACTTTGACGACCTCGCACGCCAGCCCCGCGGCCTTGACCGCGGCTTGTGCGTTCTCCGCCAGCTTCCTGCATTTGGGGCACCCGGTGCCCAGGACCTGAATCGTAGTCATTGTGAATCTCCAAACTCATCAGTGGGACAATGGAATGCTGGAGTGTCGGAATACTGGAATATGGGGTGGTGTGAGGCGCCCCCTGTACCCATGACTCCATCATTCCATCATTCCACTATTCCATTGTCGCATTCCTACACTGCCCCGAAGATCATTCCCGAGATCGTGGCCATGAGCACCACGAGCAGCACGAAGACGAGGGTCTTGCGCGTCCCCACGACCGCGCGGATCACCAGGATGCTGGGCAGCGACAGGGCGGGACCGGCCAAAAGCAGCGCCAGCGCCGGCCCTTTGCCCATCCCGGCCCCCATCAAGCCCTGCACGATGGGGACCTCCGTCAACGTGGCGAAGTACATGAAGGCGCCCGCGAAGGAGGCGAAGAAGTTCGCCCGCAGGGAATTGCCGCCCAGCGCGGCGTCGATCCAGCGGGCGGGGATCAACCCTTCGTAGCCGGGACCGGGGCGGCCCAGCAGGAACCCGGCCACGAACACGCCGATCAGCAGCAGGGGCAGAATCTGCTTGGCGAAGCCCCACGTCGCCGCGACCCACTCGCGCAGCTCGTCGCGGCTGAACCACGCGCGCACCATGTAGGCGAAGGCGGCCAGCAGGGCCAGCACGAGCGCCCAGCGGGATCGATAGATCAGTTCGTAGACACTGTTCTTCTGCACTTCTTCAACACCCTGCATCAGGTCGGCGGGAAGCGTCTGGACCTTGCCGCCGGTGTCGGCGATGGTGACCGTCTCGGCGGTCCGGCTGACCAGGGTCCCCTCGACCTTGTAGGCGGTCAGCCCGTCGGGACAGCACAGAAAGATGGCGCGGATATCGCCACTGCGGGCCCAGTTGGCGAAGACCAGGATGCCCACCATCGAAGCGAAATAGAGCGCGTTGTTCCACAGCGGTCGCTTCACCACGGGCGCCGGCAGGGCGATCTGGCCGGCCGCTCGCGCGGTCTCCTCCTTGCGGAAGAGCAGATGCATCAGCACCCCGATGACGATGCTGAACACGACGGCTCCGACCGCCCGGGCGATGCCGATTTCCACGCCGAGAATCCGCGCGGTCATGACGATGGCCAGCACGTTGATCGCCGGTCCCGCGTAGAGGAAGGCCGCCGCCGGGCCCAGGCCCGCGCCCATCTTGTAGATGCCCGCGAACAACGGCAGCACCGTGCACGAGCAGACCGCCAGGACGCTGCCCGAGACCGAGGCGACGCCGTAGGCCAGGACCTTGTTGGCCCCGGCGCCGAGGTACTTCATGACGGAGGCCTGGCTCACGAAGACCGCAATCGCCCCGGCAATGAAGAACGCCGGGACCAGGCACAGCAGCACGTGCTCCCGTGCGTACCACCGCACCAAGTGCAGCGATTCCAGCAGGGCGCTGTCAAACCGCTGCGCCCCGACCGGCAGGTAGAAGCTCGCGAGGAACAGCCCCGCAATGAGCAGGAGCTTCTTCCACTCGCCCTTGAAATCCATACGGCATCTCCGTTACAGCGAGGCCAGGAGCTTCTCGCTCTCTTTCGCCTGGTGTTTCACGACCCGGGTGGCGCACGCGAGGAACTCGGCCACACAGGGGGTTTTGAGGGTATAGAAGACCTTGAGGCCGTCCTTGCGGCAGCTCAGCACGCCCGCGCGGACCATCACGCTCAGGTGCCGCGAGACGTTCGACCGCTCGGACCCGACGTGTTCGGCGATGTCGCAGACGCATTTCTCGCCGTCCTTGAGAAAGTCGATCACCGCGACCCGCAAGGGGTGTCCCACGGCCTTGGCGATCTCCGCCTGCCGCTCGAACAGAAGTGCCTTCGTGCGATCGATCATCATCGAACTCCAACTATATGATAATATACTCACATAGTTACACAAGGTTCGCCCCCGCGTCAAGAAAAAATCTTCTTCTGCTCGTCCGGAGGGGGGCGGAATGCACCGACGGTAGATCGCTCGGTGATCTCCCGCTGTTCGGCACGGAGGATATTTCCAGGTCAGCCCAGTTGCTTCCACTGCTCGTGGCTGATTCCTGCTTGGCGCAGAATGCGGGCCAGCAGTTCGCGGCCTATGTCGCCCTGGTGAGGATTGGGTATGGTCAGCCTCACAACGCCTTTCACCATGAAGGAGTGTTTGCCACCCGAATACGGGCCGTCAAATCCCATGGTGCGCAGAGAACGGATCAAATCCTGTCGCGAGATAGGGCCGAAAGGAGGCATCAGGCCGCGAGCTCCTTCTTCACGGTGAGTTCAATTCCGTCGATCTTGGGCAAGGGCAGGTTCTTGTGGATGCTGAAGAGCAACCAGTCTTCCAGTACCTCGGCCAACTCGCTGCGGCATTCCTCGAGCGTCGGAGCGTTGGCATACACCCCGCGGCATTCCGGGATTTCCCCGTAGTAGGTGCCGTCGTCCGACAGGATCTCGTAGCGGGCATGTCTCATCGCCGCCTCAAGGTACTTCGTGAGCATGATACCATCTCCTCGTGCGTTCGCGCTGCACGCCTTCCAAGTCAAGTGCACGGTCTTTTTTCGTCCTGCAGTGTACGGGAAAGGGCGTGATTCTGCAAGATACGCGCTGCGATTGACGAGTACTTCCAGAAGCAGGCGAGAGTGGACAAAGACGGCGCGGGCGGGCTCTCCGATTTGCCGCTGCGGGCATGCGGGTCGGGGGTGGGCTCCGCGGTAAAACTAGGGCCGGCCGGAGAACATTTTTTCGAGCCTCTTGACGGCGGCGGGGGGATGTTCTATAAGAGACAGGCACATCTACGTAGCGCGGCCATTGTGCCTTGGCCGGGGAATCCATGGGCGGGACGCCCATGCTGCTCAGTGCCGCGCGGGCTGCAACCGGTGGTTTGAGGTCGATGGGATCGGTCCATGTTGACGAAACTGTATATCAAGGACGGACGGCTTACGGATACGGGCGAAGGCGAAGCCCCGGTCTGGGTCTATACGGCCCCGGATGAGACCGAGCGCAAATACCTCGTCGAGCAGGTCAAGCTCGATGAGCATACGCTGAGCTCGGCCCTGGACCCGGACGAGTTGAGCCGGCTCGAATTCGAGCCCGAGCACGCCGCCGTCATCTTCAAACGGCCGAAACGGTACACGGCGGCGGACAACTTTCTTTTCCGGGTCGTTTCGACCGGCATCTTCCTTTTCAAGGACCGCCTGATCATCGTGCGGGCCGATGAGGCCCCGCTCTTCGAGGGCCGGCCCTTCATGCGCATTCAGTCCGTGCAGGACGTCTTCCTCAAGCTCATCTACCGGGCGATCTCCCATTTTGTCGAGCACCTGCGCGGCATCAACCTGATCTCCACGGAGCTGGAGCAGCAGATCAATATCGCCATGGAGAACAAGTATCTGCTCAACCTCTTCAGCCTGGAGAAGAGTCTCGTGTACTACCTCAACGCGGTCAATTCCAACGGCGTGCTCATCGACAAATTGCGAAACACCGCCTCCAAACTGGGACTGAACCCGGAGAACATCGAGTTCCTGGATGACATTCACGTCGAAAACAACCAGTGCCGCGGCCAGACCGAGATCTACTCCCAGGTGCTGGCCAGCATGATGGACGCCCGCGCCTCGATCATCAGCAACAACCTCAACGTCCGGATCAAGGCGCTGACGATCATCACCATCGCGATCATGCTGCCGACGTTCATCGTGAGCCTCTTCTCCATGAACGTCCGCATTCCCATGTCGGAAAACGTGAATGCCTTCTGGATCATCTCCGGCATGGGGGCCGGGGCCGTAATCGCGGTCGCGATCCTATGGCGCAAACTTCGCTGGTAAGCCGCCCTGGGGCGGGAATCTCAAGTTCCACATTCCAAACAAACTCAAAATCCAAAACCCAAAATCCAAAACGGGGCCCAGGTCCGGCGCCGGTGTCTTGGTCCTTGGAGTTTGGGATTTCAGGTACTGGTGTATGGCTTCCTGCATGCCGATGTGGTATAATCCTCGGTAGTGAAAGGCCTCTTTCAGGAGAAGCCAAATGCATAGTCCCGCTACCGTGCGGCGGATGGTTCGGACGATGACGCTCTGGGTCTCGGCCGTAATGGTCGGTGCGGCCGGCTTGGGCATGGACCCTCATGCCAAGGCGGGAACGGCTCGTGCTTTACCTGTCGTGCAGGGAACACTGCGAGGCAATACGACCTGGGGTCCCCAGGCGAACCCTTACGCCGTGACCGGCGAGCTGCGCGTACCCAAGGGGACGACGCTGACTCTTCTGCCCGGCACGACGGTGCGCTTCCGGGACGGGGCCCGCCTCGTCGTCAACGGGCGGCTCGTGGCCGAGGGCACGGCGGCCGCGCCGATCCTGTTCACGCGGGCGCCCGGCAGCAACGCCTGGCTCGGCGTGCAGTTCGACCAGACGAGGGAGGACAATCGGATTCGTCACGCCCGGCTGGAGTACGCCCGGACCAATGACGGGATGGTGGGCCTGCAAGCCTCGCGACTCCTGCTGGAACAGGTCGAGTTCGATCACTGCGACCGCCGGCGGATCCGGACCCTGAATTCCAGCCTGATCGTCCGCCATTGCCGGTTCCATGACATCTTCGGCCCCGGCGAGCCGCCGACCACGGACAATATGAGCGAGCATCTCTGGGGCTCGGGCATTCCCGACGGCGGCTGGCTCGTCCTCGAGGAAAACCTTTTTGGCACCACCAAGGGGCACAACGACGCCATCGACTTCGACGGCCCGGCGGCCCCGAAACCGATCCCGCATATCCGTAACAACGTCTTTCTGGGCGGCGGGGACGATGCCCTCGATCTCGAATGCGACGCCTTGATCGAAGGCAACCTGTTCCTGAACTTCGTGAAAGATCAGTACAACAAGGCCTCCGGAGAGTCCAACGTCCTCTCCGCCGGGGCCGGCAAACATTACACGATGCGCCACAACCTCTTCGTCAACGTCCAGCATATCGTGCAGGTCAAGAACGACGCCTTTCTGACGTTCACCAACAACACGGCGGTGAACGTCTCCGGGGCGGCGATCTACTTCGAGCTGGGCCTGCCCGGCCGAAGGCCCGGCCGCGGCGGCCAGATCGAGAATTGCATCTTCTGGGAGGCACCGGCCGTCTTCGAAGGCATCACGGAGCGAACCGATTTTGGAGTGGATTACTGCCTCTTGCCCGCGAAATGGCATCACCTGGGCACCGGCAATTTCTACGCCGACCCCCTCTTTGCCCGGGCCGGCTACTGGGATGCCAACGGTACGCCCACCGACCCGAAGGACGATTTCTGGGTCGAGGGCGACTATCATCTGCAATCCCAGGCCGGCCGCTGGGACCCGGCTCTGCGCGACTGGGTGGTCGACAAGGTCACGAGCCCCTGCATTGACGCCGGCAATCCGGAGTCCGATTGGACAAACGAGCCGTGGCCGCACGGGCGGCGCATCAATTTGGGCGCCTACGGCGGGACCGCCCAAGCCAGCATGTCGCTCTCCACCGTCGGCGCGCCCGCCGACCTCCGTAGCGACAACCGCGTCGATTCCCGGGATTACGGCCTGCCGGTGGGCCGGTGGCATCGCCAAGGCCTTTGGCCTTGACGATGGCCGTGTCGCGGGCATCTTGCCCGCGCGGATCGAGGGCCTCTGGCCCTCCAATCGAAGGCGGGACGCCTTCGACAGGCGCGGGCGCTCGCGCCCGCGACACAAACCATCGCCAAGGGCAGAGCCCTTGGCGATGCCACCCGGTCTTCGCTCTTGAGCAGGTCGTTGTTTGAAAAGCCGACGGGTGGCAGCGGCAAGGCCGTAGGCTTTGCGCAGGCCTTGCCGATGGCGGATGGACCAAACCATCGGCAAGCTCCGAAGACTCCGCTTGCCGCTGCCACCCATTACGGAGCTGGGTTCTCATACA